>JAHFBX010000082.1 GCA_023249815.1 Candidatus Eiseniibacteriota bacterium | reverse complement strand
CAATCGCGCAGGGCGAGGCCATGTTCCGCGGTCTTCTCTACCAGAGGAAGCCGGTCGTGATGGTGCGCTTCCCGGGTGAGAACCATGAGCTGTCGCGCTCGGGAACGCCGTCGCGACGCGTGCAGAACCAGCAGCACATCCGGCGCTGGTTCGACCACTGGCTCCAGGGCAAGCCGACGCCGGAGTACGGGGTGCCGGAAGCGAGGGAGGCGGTACCCGCGCCCGCGCGATGACCGACCGGGAGAACACGCGTTCGGCCTCACATCGGCGAGGATGCGGTGACTGCCGCGAGACACACGGTCGGGCAAGTGAACGGCTCGCGGCGCCCGAGTTTTTTTCCTTGATTCGCTGCTAGAGCGGCAGCAACCTCGTGCTCGAGCCGCGGCGATCGCCGATCCGACCGTGGACTCGAGTCCGGCGCCCCTCGCCCCTGGTGAAGGGTCGCGGTCGGCGCCGCCGAGGGCCGCCATGTCCACTCATGCGATCCCGCCATTTTTCGCCTTCGTCCTGGCCAGCGGGCTGCTATCTCCAATCGCCGCGCGACCGATGCTGGCCCCCGAGATCCGGCGTCCCGATCACGTCTCGATCCATCGCGCCCAGCTGATCGACGCCTCCAAGCGCATCGACATCAACCAGATCTCGATGGTGGTGACGAACACCGGGTCGTTCGCCTACGACGTGTTGAATGGCAGCGCCGGGCTCGAGTACCCGAAGGGGACGGGGAAGACCGCCGTGTTCGCCGCCGGACTGTGGCTCGGCGCGCTGGTGAATGGACAGGTGCGCGTGGCGGTGTCCGAGTACTCCGACGAGTACGGGCCCGGTGCCATGGTGGGGGGTGTCGCGGATGACCCCACGCAGCCCAAGTACAAGGTCTACAAGCTCAATCGCATCTACGACGATCTCTCGCTGCGCGACGCGGACCTGCTCGACTATCGGATCGGGGCGGTGCCCCACGGCGCGCCGAGCGTGACCGTCCTCGGCGACGGCACGCTCAGCATCCCCGGCGACCAGATGCTGTGGTGCGTGTTCAATGATGCCGATCCCAGCAAGCACACGAACGGCCTCGGGGCCACGGCACCGCTCGGTGTGGAGATCCAGCTCACCGCATTCGCCTTCACGCAGACGGCGCCGCCCGGACCCGCCGATCGCACAGTGTTCCTCCGCTACAAGATCCTCAACAAAGACTCGAACACGCTTCAGGACCTCCACGTCGGGATGTGGTCGGATCCGGACCTCGGGGGCTTCACCGACGACCTCGTCGGCTGCGATCCCTCGAGGCACATGGGATACGTGTACAACTCCGACTCCGTTGACGAGCTGTATGGCGAGGCTCCACCGGCGCTCGGGATCGATATGTTGCGCGGCCCCGTGGGCGCGGGTGGCGCCGCGCTCGGGATGACGGCGTTCTCGAGGTACGTCAGCGGGGCAGGCCCGTCCAACGCGAGCGGCGTGCTTAACGAGCTTCGCGGCCTGGAGCCCGGCGGGACACCGGTCATCGATCCGACCACGGGGCTGCCCACGCCGTTCTGGGTCCCGGGCGACCCCGCGACCGGCTTCGGCTGGCTCGATGCATCCCCTTCCGACCGACGCATGTTGATCAGCTCAGGCCCCGTGACGCTGCTCCCGGGCGAGAGCCAGCAGGTGGACTACGCCATCGTCGTCGGGCAGGGGCCCAATCGACTGTCATCGATCCTCGAGTTGCTCTGCGACGACGATGCGATCCAAGCGCTCTACGATCGCTCGTTCGCCCCACCGCTTCCTGGCGAACCGCCCTGTGCCCAGGTCGTGAACTGCCCACGCCCGGCCGACTACTGGTACCAGCAGTTCGCGTTCGGGGGCGGCGACTTCTCGCCGGTCCAGCTCGCCGAGCTTGCGCAGCGCGTGGATGTGGCGTCGCTCTACTTCGACTGGGCGGGCGATCCGATGCCCCGGCTTATCGCCGCGCTCGATCCCGTCGCGGTCACACTGACCCGGTCGCGGGCGCTCCGGGAGTACGCCGCATTGCTCTGCAACATCGCGGTGAGTTGGCCGCCGATGCTCCCGATCAGCGGCCCCATGGTGTTCCTCGCCACGGCGACACCGGTGAGCTGCCCGGGCCTCACGGCCCAGACCATCGGCGGCCTCGCGCAGACCGCCGTCCGCGGCCTGTCCGAGGCCTCCTACCTGGACGTCGGCCCCAATCCTCAGGCCCTCATCGGAGTGGATGTCGGGCTCCCACTCTTCGGCGGCGGGGCCGGGTACGCTGCGGATCTGTTCGGCTCTTCGATCCCCAGCGGAGCCCAGGGCGCCCATTCGGTCGAGGTTCGCTTCACAGGGGGCGCCACCGGGCAGTATGCGTATCGCTATCTGCGTACACTCGACGGCGGGGGCAACCGCGTCTACCAGATCCAGGACTACGTCTCGGTGCCGTTCGTGGTTTGGGACCTGGATGACGACAGACAACTGAACGCGGCATTCCTCGAGAATGCGGGTCCGCCTCCGGCTCCGAACCTTAATTTCGCATGGGACCCGGACGAATCCGCGCAAGGTGGTCGCGAGATACTGTGGGTCATGGACTCACCCTACAGTGGCGACGCCACCCCGGATGCGAGGTACTTCAACGATCCCGACCTGACGGACATGCTCCTTGGCCGGGTGGACGTCCGGTACGCCCTCTGGTCGCGGCGCATCGCGGCCGGCGCGCCGATCGACTCGGGCGATCGGTTCCGGTTCACCTGGGGAGGGATCGTGCCGGGACCCGGCGTGGACGTCGAGTTGTTCCATCTCTCTGACCTCGCGCCCGGCGATCCCGCGGCAGCGCTGGGTTATGACCAGATCGCCGACTGCCTCGCGGCCGTGAACGGCGGTATCGGCATCGGTGTGACGTGCGCCGGCCCGACGCCGACGCTGGTCTCCGTGGTCGGGAGCGAGGTCGCCTCGGACCACGTGAGCGTCACCTGGTCGGTGGGTGGGAGCACGGCGCTGCAAGCCCAGGTCGAGCGCCGCGAGGACCAGGGCGATCCAGCGGTGGTCGGCGAGGTCGCCGCGGATGGGCGCGGACTGATCGTGTTCGAGGACCGGCAGGTGGCCCCCGGGCACACGTATGTCTATCGTCTCCGATGGAATGACGTGAACGGTCTGCAATGGGCCGGCGAGATCTCGGTCGAGGTGCCGCTGCGCGACCGCCTGAGCCTCGGTGGCTTCCATCCGAACCCGGGCGGGCGCATCCCGCAGCTCGCCTTCACGCTGGCCAGCGCCGAGCCCGCGACGCTGACGCTGTATGACGTCTCCGGACGGCGGCTGCGCGCGATCGAGGTGGGTGCGCTGGGGCCGGGCCCTCACCTGCTCCCGCTCGAGGACGGAGAATCGCTGGCCAGCGGGGTCTACCTGCTTCACCTGAAGCAGGGACGACACGAGCTGACGCGACAGGCGGTGGCGATCCGCTGATCCCAGCCGCCGCCGCGTGGCCGAGCGTCAGCGCGAGCGGCGCAGCGCCGCGAGCCAGGCCGCGAGCGTGTCGCGCTCGGCGTCGCTCATGCCCGTGAGATTCCCGAGCGGCATGGTTCGCGTCTCCACCGCGCGCACCCAGACGCGCGTGCTCATCGCGCGCAGCCGCTCCGGCGTGTCGAGCTTCACGCAGCTCGGCGCCTCTGGGAACGATGGATTGGACGGGTGATCCGAATGGCACGTCGTGCAGCGGCGCTCGACGATCGCGAACGCCTGCTCGTCGGGAACGTGCGCGTCGAGTGCCACTGCGGCGGATGCCGGGCCGGCGCCGGGGCGCGCGGTGAGGACGATGGCGGCGATGAGCGCGATACTGCCCGCCGCCACCGCGCGCCAGTCACTACGCGCGCGCGCGTTCATGACGTACTTGAGCGCAACGCCTGCGCCGCTGATGAGCAGCAGCACGAGCCAGCCCAGCGGATGGCCATAGCCCGAAGGGAAGTGCTGGCTCAGCATCATGAACAGCACCGGCAGCGTGAGGTAGTGGTTGTGCGTCGAACGCCGCTTGGCGAGCACGCCGGGCGCGGTGTCGACAGGCTCGCCCGCGCGCGTCTGGGCGAGCATCTTTCGCTGCCCGGGGATGATGACGTGCGCCACGTTCGACACCATGATGGTGCCGAGCATGGAGCCGGTGAGGAGCCACGCGGCGCGCGCGCCGAACACACTTGTCAGCCCCAGCACGGCGGCCGCGAGCGCCAACGAGAGCACGATCGCGAGCAGCACCGGCCGGCGGGCGAGCGGTGAGCGGCACGCCGCGTCATAGACCACCCAGCCCAGGAGCAGCGCGGCGATCGAGACCGCGACGGCGGCGCCGTAGGGGAGCCGCGAACCGCTCTCCAGGAGCAGGGCGCGGTCCCCGAGCCAATACACGACCAAGAGCAAGAACATGCCCGAGATCCACGTCGTGTAGGCCTGCCACTTGAACCAGTGCAGGTTCGACGGCATCTCCTCGGGGCGAAGCGAGCGGCGCTTCACCACCTCGTAGAAGCCGCCGCTGTGCACCATCCACAGTTCGCCCGCCACCTCGCCGTCGCGGGGCTTGCGCGGCGGCTCGAGGCTCGAATCCATCCACATGAACAGGAACGAATCGCCGATCCACAGGATGGCGGCCAGCACATGGATCCAGCGCGCTATCGCGCTGAGCCATTCGAGCAGGAGCGGCGGCACGTCCAACCGGAGACTTACGGCTCCGGTTGGACCGGGACCTGCTCGTGCACGCTGGCACCCTTTATCACGGGCTTCTCCGTGGCCTCCTCGCGCAGCTGCCTGCCCCACCGGCTGTGACGGCGAGCGACCTGCCTCGCGGCCGGTTCGGTGACCTTGGGCGGCAGCGGATCGGTGAGGACGAGCGTGCCCAGGAAGAAGTCAGCGAGCGGGAACACCACGTTGAAGTTCTTGCCCATGTATACGTGGTGCAAGCGGTGGTGCTTCTTGAGGAATCGGAAGAAACCCCGGCGCTCGATCCACGCCACGCTCGGCTTGTGCATGAGGAAGTGGAACCCCTCGTAGGCAAAGTAGTAGAGCAGCACGACGCCACCCACGGCCCACGTCGCCGGCCACCACGGGACGCCCGAGCCTCGCTCCAGCCAGGCGAGCAGCGCCCACGGGATCATATTGATGCCCACGAGCACGGGGCCGGCCCACCACTGGAACGTGAGCGCCTCCTCCTGCTCCTCCTCGGTCACGTGGAACGTGTCGTCGTGCTTGCACAGCTGGTGATGGACGAGCGTGTGCGCGGTGAACATCGACGGCGGAAGCCACGGCCGGTGTAGCCAGTAGCGGTGGTACACCCACTCGAACAGGCTGGTCTGAAGCAGGCCAGCCAGAACGGCGAGCGGGAGGACGACGAGGAGACTGATCACGGGGGCCCCACGGGCGCGTGTCTTCCTCGGTCCCCCTTGCGCCTCGAGAGGGTCCGCTCCGTGCACCTCTTGCGCACGGTCACGGGCAGACTAACACGGCCGGGCGCGGCGAAGGCAACGGCTCCAAAAGGATCATCGGCGCCCCGGGCCGCTCGCTTCTGCGATTCGTTCACGCGCTGCCTGCACGCCGTGACAACAGCATGACCTGCCACAGGTCCCGGCGGCTCGCGCGGCGGAGCGGCATCATGGCGAGCACGCCGGTCGGCCCGATGGCACGCTCCAGGTAGCGAAGTTCCTCGAGGTTCGCGAGCACGGATTCATCGGGCGCCACCTCGACGCCGGCCGCCCGGGCGATGAGCATGCCCTTCGCGCGCAGCGACAGCTCGAGATGGATGCGCAGCAGGCACAGCATGTCGGCGACCACGGCGCCCGGGAAGCGAGACTTGAGCGACTCCAGGTAACGCCCGATGCGCGTGCCCTCGACCTCGCCGTCCAGGATCTGCTCGAGCGTCTCCACGTCCCCGTCGAGCCCGCGACCCAGCCAGTCTCGCGTCGCGCGCTCGCTGCGCTCGAACACGGTCGCGAGCAGCAGTGGCAGCACCGCGATGAGCATCGCCGCGGTGACCAGCGTCCGGCCCGCGAAAAGGTTGAACAGGGCGTGCACGCCGGCCGCGAGAAGCAGGCCGGGGAGCAGGATCCGCCACTGGCCGGCGCCGCGCCGTTCCGCCAGCCCTTGCGTGACGATCGCGAACATCGCCGTGGTGGACCCGTGCATGATCGCCGTGCCCAGCCCGCGCGCCAGCCACAGCGGCAGGCTCAGGTCTCGGAGCGCGCCCGCGTAGTAGAGGTTCTCGATCAATCCGAAGCCCGTGCCCACGGCGAAGCCACAAATCGCCGCGTCCACGAGGAAGCCCACCTGGTCCTTTCGGATGAGCCACACCACGAACGCCGCCTTGAGCGTCTCCTCGAGGAGCGGCGCGAGCACGCGGCCCAGCAGATGGCGGTCGACGTGGGCCACGTCCAGCAGCACCCGGTTGGTGACGTATGCGACCCCCGCGACGAGCGCTCCGGCCACGAGGCTCTCGAGCAGCGCCCGCCGCTGGACGAGCTTGTAGCTGTCCATGAAGTGCAGCGCGGCGAGAAACAGCAGGACGGGGACGAAGCCGGCGGCCAGGCTCGCGAATGGCATGCTCAGAGCACCTTGAGCGACGCCATCCAGCCGCTGCCGGGTTGTGCCCCTCGCTCGAACGCGCTCGCCCATCCGAACGACAGCGTGAGCGGCGTCTGGGTCAGAAGCTGGAGCCGGATGTCGAGCTGGGCCCCGGCGTTGCCCAGCGTACGTCGTGCGTCCACGGGTGCCGTCGCGGGCGAGTCCGCGTGCGGCCCGCCGAGATTCACGCCCAGCGCGGTCGAGAACAGCGACACGCGCGCCCACGCCGCGTAGAGCGCCAGCGTGCCGGCGCGCCGGAAGCGGAGCGCGGGGAGGTTCCAGTCCAGCATGGCGCGCGCGTAGTTCGTGCCCGCAACGGCGTCGATCTCGGCGCCCGGGAAGCGCTCGGGCTCGCGGTATCGCCTCGGCTCGCCAATGTCCAGGCCGTTATTCCCGAAGCCCCCGAAGTAGAAGTTGGCAAACGGGTCCTCGGCGGCGCCACCGGCCACGCCCGCGGCCGTTCGCAGCCACACCGACGAGTTCCGGAAGCCGGGGATGGGCCGGCCCGCGTCGAGCCCGCCGTCCGCGAACGGGTAAGTCTTCCATTCGGAAACGCCGAGGCGGTCGAAGCGCACCGCATTCGCGGAGGTGCCGAGCCACCACTGGTGCCCGAGCTCGGCGTCCGAGGCCCCGATCGACGAGCGGAAGTGCTTGTAGTGAAGCCGCGCGCCCGCGTCGACGAGCTGGTCGAAACCGGCGCCCGTGGCGACGTTCTGATGATCCGGCAGGCGTTCGAGACCGCCCCAGTGGCTGCCATTGAGCGTGAGGTCGAGCGTGCGCGGCTTGTCGTAGACGAGCGACTTCCGCCACTCGAGCGAGGTGCCGTAGCCCTTGCGGCTGTGCTTGGTGGCGCCCACCAGGTCGTAGAACGACGCGGGGTTCCAGCGGAACTGCGCCGTGAGGTCGTGCCGGCGATAGCGCGCCAGGACGTGCAGCCGCTGGTCGTCCGGGGCGCGCTCGTCCGGTGTCCACGAGCCCGCCAGCGAGAACTGGTGGAACGTCATCGGGTCGGAGAGCTCGGCCTGGAGTCCCATCGACGTGTGCTCCCGGTAGGACTCGACGATGGGGTAGAGGCTCACGAGCCGCACGGACGCGAGCGCGCGGTACGGATGGCCGACCTCGGCGCCCGCGGGCAGCGTCACGCGAGAGGGCGGCGGCGCCACCCAGTCGCGCAGCACCGGGCGGCGCTCGACCAGCCGCTCGCCCAAGAACGTCACCGCGCTCACAACGCTGAGCGGCTCGGGGCGGATCCGAACCGGCGTGAAGCCCTGGCCGCTGTAGCGGAACACGAGCAGCGAGTCCTCGCCGGTCGGCACTGGCCGGAAGAACCCGGTCTCGGCGTTCGTCATGATGTCTATGGAGTCCGCGGCGAGGTCGTAGCGCCAGATGTTCGAGACGCCAGTGAAGTACGAGCTGCCCCAGAGCGTGCGGCCGTCGGGCGCCCACGTGAAGCCCGAGGGGATGGCGCTCCCGAAGTCGTGCAGCACGCGTGAACTGGTGTCGCCCGCCACGACCGCGGTCGCATCCATCGTGCGGAGCGTCTGGCGGCCGCTGATCTCGGCGAACGAGGCGGCGAGCGTGCGGCCATCGGGCGACACGTCCAGGTCGTAGACGTCGAGCCCGTAGGGCAGCGACCACGCGCGCTTCCATTCCGTGTACGGCGGCATCAGCCGCACGACGGACGAGATGCCGTTGAAGTGCCGCACCGCCCACAGCGCGCCTGACGAGCGGTCGAACGCCAGATCTCCGATCCGGGCGTCGCGGATCAGGCGCGTGGCGTGTCCGGTCGCGAGGTCCAGGACGTTCAGGTCCCGCCAGTCGTTGTTGTCGGTGGTGAAGAACAGCTTCCGGTTCGCAGCGTCGTACGCGAGCGACGACACGAAGTAGAGCGCCGGGCCCTTGACCTCGTGCAGCACGCGCTCCGGCCCGCCATCCAACGGGATCGCGGCTAGGTGCGCGACCGCGCCCGGCCGATAGACGGCCGCGAGCAGCGAGTGCGAAGCGCTGTCCACGAACGCGCGCGACACCGAGCCCAGCGCGAGTGGGCTCAGGTCCCGGGCCGGTGTGGTGGGGTGGAGGCGCAGCGAGTCGAGGTTCGCGCGCTGGAAGTCGTGCTCGAACCGGATCCACTCCGCCCACGCGTCGCCGAGCCGCCGGCCGAACACCTGGTGGAACTGCGCCGCGAAGTAGCGCTTGCTGCCGGGCTTGCGGCCCACCCACGCGAGCACTTGCTCGGGCGTGTAGCGAAAGCTAAGCCAGGTCATGAACCGCGTGCCGTAGAGATAGGAGTTCACGCCCACTTGGAAATCCACCTTCGTGCCCTCGGCCTCGAGCCCGAGCGGGTCGTAGAAATGCGCGCTGTCGCGCACCATGGCGCGGAACACCATCTCGTCGTAGGGGCCCTGGGCGCGGCCGTAGCCCCCCGACATCCACGTCTCGAGGAACACCGCGATGCCCTCGTGGTACCAGCGCGGTGCGGCGCGACGCGGCAGTGTGAGGTGGCTGTAGAGGATGGTCTCGGGGTGATCCGGGTTCTCGCGCACCTTGCCGTGGAACAGCCCGCGCCACAGGAAGTCGGCACCGGCGGGCTGGTCCAAGGCCAGCACGTGCACGACCTCGTGATTCATGGTGAAGCTCATGCGCTCGTTCGAGGGCCCCGTCTCATAGACGAAGTTGGACGGCGCCACGTGCACGACCATGCTGTTCCGAGGATGCACCCAGACGCCGGCGTTGCCGTAGTCGCCGAAGTCGTCGAGGAACACCTGCACTCTCTCGCGTGGCTGGTAGTCCCACAGCCGGCGGTGGAACGCGAGCGAGTTCTCGAAGCAGCGCGCAGCGTAGGGTGCCAGGTAGGAGAGCACCGGGTCCGGATAGTGGAGATCGAGATCTGGCGTGGAGATCACCCGGTACTGCGCACGTGCCGGCAGCGCGACGGCGAGAAGCAGGAACGCGAACGCCACCCCTGACACGGGGTGGCGGCGACGCTCGCGCATGGCGTGCCCCTCCAACGCGCGAACTCCACGGGGTGAACCGTGGAGTCCGCCGAATGCTGGGTGGAGCGCGGGGCCCCGAAGGGCCCCGCGAGGATTCACTCGGGAGAACCGGCGAACGCCTTGCCGAACTCCGGCATGCGCGCCACCGCCGCCGCTTCGGGCGCGGCGAGGAAGCGCTGGGCATCGCCGTCGAACAACATCCGTCCGAACTCGGGGCTCTTCACTAGCGCGAGAA
>JAHFBX010000352.1 GCA_023249815.1 Candidatus Eiseniibacteriota bacterium | reverse complement strand
CTCCCCGTCGCAGAACTCACCATGCGCCGGCGGCGCAGCCGCCCTCGTCGAGCGCGAAAAGACGGATGAAGAACCTCGCTGAGAGGGAGACGACGAACGAGTAGGATGAGCGCGGCAACCCGCGGCTCAGCGGAGCGCTGCTTCAAAGACAAGGCGTAGCGCCTGCGAGGCCAGCACAGGGAGTGCCAGGCGAAGCAGCGCTCGCGGCACCGCCTCTTCGAGCAGCCGGCGATCGTGTGTCGCGGGGGCGTTCACGCCGCGTTCGCGGTGCCCGGCTCCGTGGGCTCGACCCGGAACACGCGGCAGGCCAGGTCGCCGGCGTGCAGGTCCATGAGCGCGTGGATGAGCATGGCAGGCCACAGCGAGACCGCCACCAGCCGGACGCCGGTGAAGAACAGGCCCGCGACACCGGTGAGCATGATGCCGCGCGCTCCCTGGTAGGCGTGGCCGACGCCGAACGCCACGCCTTGCAGCAGCGCCGCCAACAGCAGCGGCATCCATTGCGCCATGTACCAGAGCAGGAAGCCCCGGAACAGGAACTCTTCGCACACGCCCGCGGTGAGGGCGAGCGCCGAGAACAGCGGGAACTCGCCACGGTTCCTCGGCATGAGCCGTTCGACGGGCGCCAGTCGATCGCGCACGCGTGCGCGGAGCGCTGCGTCGGTATCGAGACTCTTCCGCTGCCGCAGCACGAGCGACACGATCGTCGCGGTGCCCACAAGCACGCCGGTCAGGCCCGCGGTGGGCCTGAGCAGGAGGCCCAGCGGCTCGAACTCACGCCGCGTCACGATCCACAGCGCCACGACGAGTGTCACGAGCAGCCACTGCATGCCGATCGCGCGCCACCACAGCCTCTGCCGCAGCACCGCCAGGCTGGCCACGGGCGCCTGCTGCAATGCGCGCATGCCGAAATAGGCGCGGAGCGGCAGTCCGAGCACGATGACGAGCGCGAGCAGGTGATCCCAGGTCGTGAGCATGGAGCGCGCAGTCTACCCCGACGAACCCGCACCTGCGCTATGCTCACCATCCGAATCCCGCGCCCGGAGGTCCGCATGCGTCACTGGTCCATCGTCGCCGCCGCCCTTTCTCTCGCCGCGCTGCTCGCCCTCGCAGCGACACCGGAGCGCGTACCCGTTCCGATCGAGCTCGGCGAGACGCGCCCGGTCGAAACCGCGCTCGGCGACACCACACTGCCCACGGCGCAGGCGGTTTGGATCGACATGCTCCGCGGCGCCGCGAGGCAGGTGGACCTGGAGCACTTCTACCTGTCCAGGAAGCCGGGAGAGGCGCTGGATCCCGTGTTGGATGAGATCGGACGCGCCGCCGCGCGCGGCGTGAAGGTGCGGCTGCTGCTCGATCGCAGCATGTACCGCACGTATCCGCAGCCCGCGGATTCGCTTGCGACGCTGCCGGGCGTGAGCCTGCGCCTGGTCGACTACCGGCGGCTCGCCGGCGGCGTGCAACACGCCAAGTTCATGATCGTGGACGACAAGGACGCGTGGCTCGGGAGCCAGAACCTGGACTGGAGATCGCTGTCGCATATCCACGAGCTGGGCGCGCGCGTGCGACTCGCGCCCGCGGCTCGCGCCATCGCCGACGTGTTCGAGACCGACTGGCGTGCCGCGGACACCACGCAAGCAGCGAAGCCAGTAGACCGCAAGGCCGCACGCTGGCCGCTCGAGTTCTCGCAGGATGGCGAGCGCGGCCGACTGTGGGTGAGCGCCAGCCCGGCCAAGCTCGTTCCGCCGTCAGTGCCGTGGGATCGCGATGTCGTCATCGAGCGCGTGAACGGCGCCAGGCAGGAACTGGTGGCGCAGGTGTTGAGCTACGGCGTGGGTGGCCATGGCCGCACCGACTCCACGCTTCACCGCGCACTCCTCGCCGCCGCCGCGCGCGGCGTAAAGGTGAAGCTCATCGTGTCGGACTGGGTCGTGGGCGGCCGTGGCGAGGACGATCTGCGCGCGCTCGCCGCCGCGCCCAACGTGGAGGTGCGCATCTCGCAGCTGCCGGAGTGGAGCCGCGGCTACATCCCGTTCGCACGCGTCGAGCACTGCAAGTTCATGGTGGTGGACGGCGAGTGGCTGTGGCTCGGCACCAGCAACTGGGATCCTTCCTACTTCCTCTCATCGCGGAACCTGGCCGTGACGCTCCATCACAAGGCGCTGGCCGCGCGCGTGCGCGGCGTGTTCGAGACGAGTTGGGTGGCGCCCAGCGCCGTGCGGCTCGTGGCGGGAGCGAAGCTCGCCAAGCGCGTCCACTCCGAGACGCCGCCGCCTGGGGCCACGCTCTACGGCGAGTGAGGCTTGCGGGCGAGTCTCGCGGACTCGCTCGAATGCAGCGTCGCCAACCACGCGCCCAAGAGCAGCAGGACCACGCCGCCCACCCAGCCGCCCAGCGTGAAATCCTGCGGCCGCAGCGGCGGCAGCAAGAAGCCCGCGCTCACCATAACCGCCGCGGGCGCGAAGAACGCGGGCTGGCCGTAAAGCGTCACGAACGGCAGGTAGTGAGCCCCCACGACGATCAGGAACCCGGCGTAGAACCATTCCGGGTGCCCGCGCGTCGCGGCCAGGATGAGCGGGATGGCGAGCGGCACGGTGAAGGCCACCTGCATGGCGAGCGCGTTGAGCGGATTCGCGCGGCTCACGAACCCCGGGCGGCCGAGTGCTCTGAGCACGAGCACGCTCAGCGGGAAGATGAACGCGCCGCCCACGATCAGCACGAGCATGGCCTGCGTGCGCAAGCCCCATGTGCCGACCCCCGCGGACGTGAGCCACAGCGCGCTCGAGACGAACTGCCCGACGGAGCCGCCCAGGTAGACCTGGCGCATCTCCCGCTGCGCTTCATCAACTCGCATATCTCGATCCCTTTCCGCGCTCGCGTCGAGTGTTCAGCCCTGGGACCTTGTTCGCGTGGCGGCGCGGGCGCGCGGCCGCCACGTGTGCTTGTCCATGTTCACGCAACCGCGTGCGTCGAAGCGCACGCCTTCGTGCTCGAGCCGCATCCTCTGCGTGAGCGCGCCCGACGGATCCAGCTTGCCGAGCGACAACCGGCCGCCGGCGGCCACGACGCGATGCCACGGCACCGGCGAGCCCGGCGGCAGCGCGTGCAGCGCGTAGCCTGCGACGCGCGGCGCGTGCGGCATGCCGGCCACCGCGGCCA
>JAHFBX010000351.1 GCA_023249815.1 Candidatus Eiseniibacteriota bacterium | reverse complement strand
TCTCGGGGCGTGCCGCGAGCGCCGCGGTCTCGCCGACAGCCGGCGCGGGACCGGAAGCGACGCGCGAGACGAGCAGCCCCACGTCACTCGTCCAGTGGACGAGTGTCTCGCTGCCGAGCGGTTCCACCAGCTCTACGCGTGCCGCAAGGCCGTGCGCAGCGGGCCGCAGGTCCTCGGGCCGTACGCCGAGCGTCACGTTGGCGCCGCTCCTCGCGGACAAGGCTGCCGCCTGCGCCTCGCCCACGGCGATCTCGGCGCTGCCCACCCGCACGCTTCGGCGGTCGGCGGACACCACGCCCGAGAGCAGGTTCACGGGCGGAGAGCCGATGAATCCGGCCACGAACGTGTTCGCGGGCCGCGCGTAGAGCGTGCGCGGATCCGCGCACTGCTGGAGTTCGCCCGCCTTCAGCACAGCGATGCGGTCTCCCATCGTCATGGCCTCGACCTGGTCGTGCGTCACGTAGATCATCGTCGCGCCGACGCGGCGATGGAGCCGGCGCACCTCGGCGCGCATCTCGACGCGCAGCCGTGCGTCGAGGTTGGAGAGCGGCTCGTCGAACAGGAACACCTTGGGCTCGCGCACCATGGCGCGGCCCAGCGCCACGCGCTGGCGCTCGCCGCCCGAGAGTTCGCGCGGGTGGCGGTCCAAGTAGCGCTCGAGCCCGAGCGTGCCGGCGGCCGCCTCGACGCGGCGGCGGATCTCGGGCGCCGGCACCTTGCGCAGCTTCAGGCCGAACGCGAGGTTTCCGAACACGGTCATATGCGGATAGAGCGCGTAGTTCTGGAACACCATCGCGACATCGCGGTCGCGGGGCGGCACGTCGTTGACGCGGCGCCCGCCGATCCGGATCTCGCCCTCGCTCACCGCCTCGAGCCCGGCGACCATGCGGAGCAGCGTGGACTTGCCGCAACCGGACGGGCCCACGAGCACCAGGAACTCGCCGTCGCTCACGGCCAGCGACACGCCTGAGACGGCGCGCGCGCCGGTCTCGTAGCGCTTGCCGACGCCCGCGAACTCAACCCCCGGCATGTGGCCTCCGCCAGCGCCGGGCGAGCAGGTCCATGGCGACGTAGCCGGCGAGCAGCACCACCGCCGCGAGCACGATCCAGGCGAGCTTCACCTTGAGCACGTGGACGAGCGCGTCGGGATCCGTGAGCAGGCGCGGGTCGCCGCCCAGCACCTCCTGCCCGAATCGGGCCAGCACCCAGCTCCACGTGAACGAGCCGAGCAGCGTGCTCACGGTGAACGGCACGAACGGCATGCGCGCGGCGCCCGCGGGCAGCGACACCAGGTGCCGCACCACGGGGAGCAGTCGCGCGAAGAAGACACCCACGACCGAGTAGCGATTGATCCACTCCTCCGCCAGCAGCCACTTCTTCTCGGGCAGGAACAGGTAGCGGCCGTAGCGCAGGATGAGCGGCCGTCCGAGCTGCCGCGCGGCCAGGTAGGAGAGCGCCGAGCCGAACCACGAGCCGAGCGTGGACGCCATGACCACGCCCCAGAACGAGAACGCGCCCTGTGCCGCCCAGTACGCTGCCGGCGGCACGACGATCTCGGACGGCAGCGGGAACACCGTGGACTCCACGGCCATCATGAGGAACACGCCCACGTAGCCCTGGTCGTGCACGAATTGCATCCAGGTGGCGAACAGCTGATGGAACATGCGGGGGGTCCTTGGACGGGGCGCCGGACGCTATCGCGCCGGGGCTCCGGCGGTGGCGGGCTGGCGCTCGCCCCAGGTGAAGTCGTCTCCATCCGTCACCGGGCGCGCCAGCGCGATGTCGGGGTCGTGTTCCAGCACGATCCAGGCTCGTTCGGGCGTCGCGCGCGTGAGCAGTTCGCGCTTCTCCTCCATCGTCTCGATCGCGGCCACGTCATAGCCCATCACGAACGGGATGCGCACGTGGGCGGCGGTCGGGATCAGGTCCGAGACGAAGTACGCCACCTGGCCGCCGCCGGCGACACGCACGAGCTGCTGCCCGCGCGTGTGGCCATTGACGAGCAGCGTCTCGAGGCCGGGCCAGGGTTGCTGCGGGCCGTCCCACAGCGTCAATACTCCGGCCTCGTGCAGCGCGTCGTAGTTCTCGTTCATGTAGGACGCGCGCTCGCGCGGGTTCGGCGCGTGCGCGTTGTCCCAGTTCCGCCGCTGCACGTACCAGCGCGCCTTGGGGAACGTGGGCTCGAGCCCGCCGGCGCCCTGTCGCGTCGAGCCGCCGGCGTGGTCGAAATGGAGATGCGTCAGCACCACGTCGGTGACGTCCGCGGGGGCCACGCCGACAGCCGCGAGCGAGTGCTCGAGCGAGGGCTCCGGCTCGACGCGGTAGATGTCGCGCAGCTTGGCGCTGAACTTGTCGCCGAGCCCGACGTCCACGAGCACGACGCGACCGTGCCCGCGGAGCAGCAGGCAGCGCATGGCGAGCCGGATGCGGTTTCGTTCATCCGCGGGATTCGTGCGGTTCCACAGCGGCTTGGGGACCGAGCCGAACATGCTGCCCCCGTCGAGCCATAGGTAACCCGCCTCGACGGTGTGGAGCGTCCAGTCCCCGAGCATGAGCGTAGTCATCCGGCGAAAGATGCGGGACGGGTCGGCGCCGGGTCAACCGCGCGCGAGCCGTGAGTGCGCGCGGCGGCCGACCCGCACCCGGGCAGGGGGAACCGGGCGACGTGGTCGGCGCGGGCCGCTTGGCTTCCGCGGATCAACTCAGCGGAAGCGGGACTTGAGCTCCCCGAACGTGACGCCCTTCGTGGGGGTGATGCCCACACCGGTCACCGTGAACAGGTAGTCGGTGAAGTCGTTGTCGGAATCGTCAGGACCGTGCCCGATACGCGCTCCACTGTCCGACGCTTCGCACGCCACCAGCCACGTCTGCGGGCCAGCCCAGCGCGAGATGTCGTAGACGAGCATCTGGATGTCGCCATCGTACGGCTCGTGCATCGCGCCGGTGCCGCCGGGGCCGGGCGAATTCCACATTCGATTCGTGAACGTCGTGAAGCCGTCAGCTGATCGTGCGCTCGCCCCGGCGTCGTCCATGGCGACGAAGAAGCCGAAGCACCTGGTACTCGAGGGCACGCGAAACGTCTTTGGATCGCCGCGCATGGGATTCTGATCGAAGACGACGGCGCTGGTCGCGCCGTTCAAGAGCGGCACGCCGCAGCCATCC
>JAHFBX010000081.1:7363-9878 GCA_023249815.1 Candidatus Eiseniibacteriota bacterium | reverse complement strand
CATCGCCGGCACGCCTGTCACGGATGCCAAGGTGCTCGCGCTCGCGGGCGACGCGGGCAAGCTCTACATCGGCGGCAGCTTCGGCCAGATGGGGTCGTCGCCGACCGCGTACGTCGCACGCGTGGGTGGCGCGGATGGCGCGGGCCCGTCCGTCACGGTCGTCGCGGCGAACGGCGGCGAATACCTCGTCGTGGGCACCACCTATCGGTACGAGTACAGCGCCACGGACCCATCGGGAGTTGCATCTGTGGACGTCGAGCTGTCACGCACCGGGGCCGGCGGCCCGTGGACGCTGCTCGCGGCGGGGCTCCACAACAACGGCGAGTTCGACTGGGTCGTGACGGCGCCGAACGCGGCCTCGAACGCGTTCCTCCGGGTCACCGCGCGCGACTTCGCGGGCAATGTTGCGAGTGACGCGAGCAACACCGCGTTCTCGATCGGCGCGCCCACGACGTCGGTGGGCCCTCGAATGGGGGACGCGACGCTCGTGCTCGGACCCAATCCGGCTCGGCTCCGGACCGAGCTTCGATTCACGCTGCAATCCGCCGGGCGAGCGCGATTCCAGTTGCTCGACGTGCAGGGGCGCCAGGTGTGGGCGAGCTCCGAACTCGAGCTCACCGCGGGAGAGCATGTCTACCCCGTGGACCTGCGAGAGGTGCGGGCAGGGCTCTACTTCATGCACTTCCAGCACGGGGGGGGCTTGCGGACGACGCGGCTGGTCGTGATCCAGTGAGGCTCGGGGCGGTGGACACGCCCTGGGCCTCATCTGGCTCAGGTCTTGTCCACGGCGACGACGCCCGGCGGAAGTGGCAACCCGAGTCGCTTGAGGAGTCGCGCGAAGCGCGGATCGGAGTAGAGCGGCCGCCACTGCGGATAGGCGGCAAGGTTTATCAACTCTTCATCGCGTCGATTGAAGCTCTCTTCGAGCAGATCGAGCGCCTCGCTGTTCCCGCCGAGCGCCGCGTAGATCGCGGCCAGGTATGCGGGCTGCACGTTCCCGTGGTTTCCCGCGCGAAGTTCGGCAGCGACAGCCAGGGCTTCCGCCTTGCGGCCGGACTGCGCCAGCGCCACGCCTAGCAGCGCCTTTGCATAGAGGTTGTCGGCAAGGGCCACCGCCTTACGCAACTCGGCAAGCGCTTCACTCGTCCGCGCGGACTCCAGGTACGTGAGGCCGAGCATGTACCGCGCCGGAGCGTAGGTGGAGTCCCGGGCAATCGCGGATCGATACTGGCGAATCGCGCTCGGGTAGTCACCCCTCAAGAGGGCCACCTGCGCCGCACCGACAACACTGAACAACGACAGCGGATCCAGCTCGATGGCCTTGTCCCACTCCGCCTGCGACTCTGCGAATCGGCGTTGCGCGCCCAGCATGGTCGCGTAGGTAACGTGCGTCCAGGCGTTGTTCGGATCGAGTGCGAGCGCACGCCGATATTCGGCTTCGCCCGTGCTCCAGTTCCATGCATAGCACGATAGGTAGGTCGCCATCGAGCCATGTGCCGAAGCAAGCTCGGGGTCGAGGGCCAGCGCCCGCGCCGCGGCCCGCTGCACCCGAGGCATCGCCTCCAGTGCGGGGACGTACAGGCTGGACATGCCGTACCAGGCGTCCGCGATCCCCGACCATGCCTCGGCGTACGTGGAGTCGAGCCGGACCGCGGTCTCGAAGTAGTTGAGGGCGTCGCGGAAATTGCTCTCGCTCATGCGACCGAACAGGTAGCGGCCGCGCAGATAGGCCTCGTGGGCTTCGGGTGGCACCGTGCGGGCACGCGCCAGTCTTGCGCGCTCCTCGGGCCGGAGCCGTACGCGCACCTCGCGCGCGATCACCCGTGCGATCTCTCCCTGCAGGCTCAGCACGTCGGCGATCCGGCGCTCGTAGCGTTCGCCCCACAGGTGCCGGTCCTGCCGCGCGTCCAGGAGCTGAGCCGTGACCAGTACCTGGTCGCCCTGGCGCCGCACGGCACCCTCGACCACCGCGTCCACGTTCAGTTCGCGCGCGATCTGGGGGAGTCGCTTGCGCGTACCCTGGTATCCCATCACCGACGTGCGGGAGATGACGCGCAGCGCGGTGATCTGTGACAGCGCCGCGGTGAGCTCCTCCGTCATGCCGTCGGCGAAGTATTGCTGGCTCTCGTCCCCGGACAGGTTCTCGAGCGGCAGGACGGCGAGCGAATGCACTTCGCTCGGCGCACGGAGCGCCAGCAGTGCGCGCGTGCCGAACGTGCCGATCGCCAACGCGAGCACGATTAGCGCTGCGTTGCGCACCAGCGCGTTCGGTCCGGGACGCCGCATCGCGACGGTGGGAACCGTGGCTGCGGCCGCGACCGCGGGTGGCGAGAGCACCATGTCGTCCGCCAGTGCGGCGGCGAACTCGCGGCAGCTCGCGAATCGATCGCCCGGCACCTTCGCCAGCGCGCGCTCCAGCGCGGCGGCGACGTTTGCAGGCACGCCGGGCCGCAGATCCGTCACGTTGCGGGGAACGAGCGACAGGTGCTGGTGGATCAGGCTCTCCGTCGTCGGT
>JAHFBX010000081.1:0-7353 GCA_023249815.1 Candidatus Eiseniibacteriota bacterium | reverse complement strand
TCGAGCGGCAGGACGGCGAGCGAATGCACTTCGCTCGGCGCACGGAGCGCCAGCAGTGCGCGCGTGCCGAACGTGCCGATGGCCACTGCGAGCACGATCAGCGCTGCGTTGCGCACCAGCGCGCGCGGGCCGGGACGTCGAAGCGTGACGGTCGGAGCCGTGGCCGCGTTGGTGGGAACCGCGGCCGCGACCGCGATCCCGGGCGGCGAGACCACCTGGTCGTCCGCCAGCGCCGAGGCGAACTCGCGACAGCTCGCGAACCGATCGCCCGGTACCTTCGCCAGCGCGCGCTCCAGCGCGGCGGCGACGTTTGCAGGCACGCCGGGCCGCAGATCCGTCACGTTGCGGGGAACGAGCGACAGGTGCTGGTGGATCAGGCTCTCCGTCGTCGGTCCCGTGAACGGTGGCACGCCCGAGAGCATCTCGTAGACGACACACGCCAGCGCGTACTGGTCGCTCCGACCGTCGAGCAGCCGGCTCCCTGAGGCCTGTTCGGGACTCATGTAGAGCGGTGTCCCCAGCACCATGCCGGAGGCGGTCAGCCGAGTCTGATCGGCGCGCTCGATCGCGTGCGCCACGCCGAAGTCCGCCAGCAGCGCGTGTCCGTCTGCGAGCAGGATGTTCTCCGGCTTGACGTCGCGGTGCACCACCTCGTGCGCGTGGGCGTAGCTGAGCGCGTCGGCGATCTCCGTGGCCAGGCGGACCGCGTCGCGCACGCCGAGCTGGAGCTCGCGCGTCAGGCGCGCCCGCAGCGACTCGCCCTCCACCACCGGCATCACGAAGTAGGGCAACCCGTCGGCCATGCCGGAGTCGAACATCGGCAGGATGTGCGGGTGCGTCAGGCGCCCGATCGTCTCGATCTCGCGCTCGAAGCGCTCGGGCCCGATCGCGGCGGCCAGCTCGGGATGCAGCACCTTGATGGCCACACTGCGGTGGTGCCGCAGGTCCTCTGCGGCGAACACACTGGCCATGCCGCCCGCGCCCAGTGCCCGCTGCAGCCGGTAGCGTCCGGACAGCGCGACCTCGAGCCGGGGCCGGAGATCGCTCACACCCTGCCCCCCGTACTGCGGCCGGCCTCGGGGACGCAGGCCGCTGACCAATCCACCTTAACATGCGCCGAGTGGGAACCAGTTGAAATAGCTCAGCAGCAATCCCAAACGATCAGATCATGAAGCCGCTATATCAGCAGGCGCGCACAGACCCAGCGCCTTCGCGGGTCGAACCTGACGTCACAACACGCAAGCTAGGAATTGTTCTGGGGCAGATTCGGGTTGAAGGCGTTCCGGAAGCAGTGCGCCAGTCCGTCCCAGATGCCGGAGCGTCCTTCAACCCGAACGCGTCCACGACGACACGCGACTAGTGCGGCCGAATCGCGCGCACCTTGACCGACACCACGGCCGAGAACGCCTCGCGCTCCGGCCCACCGGCGGGCAGGTTCTCCATGCCCACGGCATAGCCGCGCTCTTCCAAAATGCGAACGTCGCGGAACCCTGCATCGCGCATGAGCTGCAGGTACTCTTCCTTCCGTGACGCGCCGGCGACGCAGCCCACGTAGAGGTCCACGTTGCGGCGCAACTCGTCGCTCAGGGACCGAGTGAGAACCAGGTCGGACACGACCAGGCGACCGCCGGGCTTCAGGGCGCGCAGCGCCTCGCGGAACACCTGTGGCTTGTCGGGCGAGAGATTCACGACACAGTTCGAGATGATCGCGTCCACACTCGCGTCAGCCACGGGCAGGTGTTCGATCTCGCCCAGCCGGAACTCCACGTTGGCCGCATTCACCTTGGCCTTGTTGACGCGCGCGCGCTCGAGCATGGCCGGGGTCATGTCCACGCCGATGACGTGGCCGCCGGCGCCCACTTCACGCGCGGCGAGGAAGCAGTCGATGCCGCCGCCGCTGCCCAGGTCGAGCACGGTCTCGCCCGCCTTGAGCTCCGCGTGCGCGAGCGGATTGCCGCAGCCCAGGCCCAGGTCGGCGCCCTCGGGGATCGCGGCGCGCTGCTCGTCGGTGTAGCCGAGCGCCGCCAGCGCACTGGCGTCGTCCGCCTCGGCACCGCAGCAACCGCAGCCGCAGCTTCCGCCCTGAGCGACGGCGCCGTACTTCTCCCGCACCACGGCGCGCGGGTCGGCGGTGGGCGCGAGCGTCTCGGGGGACTTCACGTCGGCGGTCTTGACCGCGACGGCGGTGGCCTTCGTGCCGCCGCAGCAGTCGTCGCCGCAGCAGGCGGCGGAAGCGGTCTCGGGCGCCATCGGAATCGTGTTCTTCTCGGACATGACAGCTCTCCTCGGGTTCAAGCCGGCGCCGTGGCCGGCCGGTTCGTGCGAACTCACGCCGGCAACGAAGCCACCAGCGTCTGGAATCGCTTCACGGTCTCGGGGTTCACGCAGTAGCACGTACGCGGGCCATCCACCTCGCCCTGCACGAATCCCGAAGTCTTGAGTACTTTCAAATGCTGCGACACGGTCGCCTGCGCCAGCGGCAGCACGTTCACGATCTCGCCGCAGATGCACGTGCCCATGCTCGCGAGGTGCCGGACGATCGCGACACGCGCGGGATGCGACAGCGCGCGGGCCAACACGGCAAGTTCCTCGTCACGCTCAGTGATGACACTCACGTCGGTAGCCGTCGGATTGGCCATGCTCGATCTCCGCTCGAGGCAAATCGTTTATCGTAGATGTACGATATGATGTCACGTCCTTCGGCCAGGTGCAAGCGGAATCCCCAGAAACCAGTCCGGGCCGTGCGCATGTTGAGTGCCCGCAGCCGGTCAGCGGGCTGCAGAGGAGCAGCTCAAATCTCGTAACCTTTCTGCCCACAGGCAGTTGATGGCAGTCAGGCACGTGAGGCACATTTTCTTTTCCCAGCCCCTTGACGGTACACGGGAGCGGAATAACACTGCTCTTGTTCCCGCCTCGCCCGACACATCCGTCCGGCGAGGTTTTTCGTTGCCCCTCGGGACCCACGCTCGGCCGCTTCGCCGCCGCCTCGACTGGGGGGATGCTCAGGTTCCCGGCCGCTTTCAGGTCACGGGAAGACCACGGCGCGGCGGACGAGCACTCGCTCCCGGTCAGTGACGCGAACGAAGTAGATCCCGGCGGGAAGCTCGCCGGAACGCGCGAGTCGGATGCGGTGGACTCCTGCCCCGAGCGAGCCCGCCTCGCGGCCGCTCAGGCGCCGGCCGACCAGGTCGAAGAGCTCCAGCCGTGCAGACGCCGTGCCGGGAAGCGAGAGCCTCACCTGTAACCCGCCCCGACCGGGGCTTTCGAGTTCGAGGCCCAGCGCGAACTCGCCGGGCCGGGGCTCCGATTCGAACATCGTCTGGCTCGACGCGCTGACCGCGGGCAGAAGACGCACGGGTGCTTGTCCGCGAACCGGGATGCCGTTCGTGAGTCGGCCCTCGAGCCGGGCGAGCGTGTCCTCCGGGGCCAGACTCATGGCCGACCGATCGAAGTGGACGACCACGTCCGTGATGCCATCCCCATCGACGTCCCGGAACCGCTCCCTCGCCCCGCCGTGCGGATGCGCAGCCGGGCCGGCTCCCGCGAGCGTGACGCTGCTGAGCTCGATGGACGACACGGGCACGTCTGGAGTTCCGAACACGGCGGCCGGCAGAACTCCCATGCTTCGGCGCGAGACCGGGTCCCTCACGGAGCCGGGCAGCACATCCACGCGTAGCTCGAGCCCCGGCGGATCCAGGTCGAGGATCCACGTGTGCCCCTGGGCGCCGCCGTTCGCGCTGCCACCCACCGCGATCAATCGATTCCCCACGGGATCGAAGGCGGCGGCGTGATAGACCCGCCCGCTCGGAAGCGGGCCGCTCGGGCTCAGCTTGTGCCAGCGGTCGCCCCGAAGGTCGAACGCCCAGACGTCGTTGCAGGTGGTCGAGTAGGGGACATTCTCCGGGCATCCCAGGCCCGTGTCGCCCGAGAAGACCAGCATCCGCTCGCCCTCGGCGTCGAGCACAGCCGTGTGCCCACTGCGCCGCGGCGGCCGTTCGCCCGCAGGCTCGAGCGGATTCCAGCGCGGCTCGCCGGAGAGGGGCAGCTCCCAGAGGCCCTCCTTCGGCAATCCCGACCAGGGCCCGCCCCCGTAGCACAACAGCCGGTCGCGGACGGGATCGTAGACCGCCGAGTGATCGGAGAGCTGCTGCGGGCCCGCGTCGTCGGGGAGGAGCAGCTCCCAGCGGGGCGAGCCCTCCAGCCACAGCGCCCAAGTGTCACTGCGGTGTCGCTCTCCGTCGAAGCCGCCGATCACGAGCAGCCGATCGCGAACGGGATCGTACGTCGCGGTGTTCCCGTTCCGATGGCCCGGCCCGCCGCTCGCGACCTCCGACCAGGTGGGCGTGCCTTCGAGCGACAGCGACCAGACCCTGTCGTGCTCGTAGTACCCGGACGTCGCGTAACCCTTGCCTCCCGCAACCAGCAGGCGCCTCCGGCGCGAATCGAACGCCACACGCGGCCGCAGCAGGCCGAACGTCGGCCCCGCGCCCTGCGTGGGTACCGTCTGCCAGCTCCCGAGCGGGTCCAGCCGCAACTCGCGAACATCGTTCCAGGCATCGGGAGTGGGGTTGAGCTGGCGATAGCCACCGCCATACATGAGCAGCCTGCGCGTTCCGGGGTCGTAAGCGAGCCCCGGGAACTCTCGATGGACGCCGCTCGCCGGAGAGGCGTCGGGCGTCCACCGGGTCCAGCGCGGCGCGCCGTCGAACGCCTCGAGGAACAGCACCTCGTGTTGCACCGGGAATCCGCCGTAGACGACGAGCCGCCTTCGCGCCTCGTCGAGCACCACGCTGGACTGATGTCGCGGCGCAGGTTGGGGAGTCGTGACCTCGAGCGGCCCCCAGCGAGGAACCTCGTCGAGCGACAACGCCCGAAACGCTAAGCCGGCCGCCTCCCTCACGAGCACGAGGAGTCGGCCCCGGGCCGCGTCGAGCACCGAGGCCTGGCCGCTGCCCGGGACCGGAGGCTCTCCGGTCACGGTGAGCTGTCGCCAGGAGGGCGCATCACCGAGGCCCAGCTCCCAGACGTCGGACCTGTGGCTCACGTCGTACGGTGTCCAGGGGCCGCTGTGTCCGTAGCCGCCCGTGACGAGCAGCCGTCGTCGGACGGGATCCACGACCCCCATGGCTTCCGCGCGAGCGAGCACCCAGTCCTCAAGGGTTCCCAGTTCCGCGAGCTTTCGCCACGCGGGTGGATCGGACAACGACAACGCCCACGCTTCCGTGCTGAGGAGCTGGATGCAGTCGACGTGACCGCAGACGTAGCCCGTGACGCCGCCGAACAGGATCAACTGATCTCCCACCGGATCGAGCACGAGCGTGCTCTTGACCCGGAATCCAGGCGGCGTGCCCCCGGGCTGGAGCCTCCGCCATAGGGGAAGCGGAGAGAGCGCCAGCTCCCACACGCTCGGCTGCGCGCCAAACACCACGACCAGGATCCGATCGCGGGCGGGGTCGTACGCCATCCGGCGGGGACCCATGGGAGGGGGCTCACCCAGCGCGAACAGGGGCGACCATCTGGGCTCGCCCGCGAACTCGAGCGCCCACAGCACGCCGGAGGCGTCGTGCACGATCATCCGGTCCCGTACGGGATCGTGCACGCTCATCTGCTCTCCCAAGGCCGGCGGCGGAAGCTGGAACCAGCCTCCGTCGGCGCCGCGAATGGCCTCGAGCAGCGAAGCGCCGGAGTCCGGCGGGCGAGGCGCATGATCGTGGGCGTGAATCGGCGGCGGGCTCGACTGCGCACGCCGCTCCGCGCCGTCCGCACCCTGTTCCTGCGCGAACACGGGAGTGGCGAGCAACCCGCCGAGAACCAGCCAGCGGGCCCAGCGGGCGCTCGGCCCGAGCGGTGGGGGCATGGGAAGCAGACCTCTGGACCTTCGTCACGAGGCTCGCCCGGGGATCGCGGTGAGCCGCTCGGACAACCGAAGAGTACCGCCGGAGGACCACTCGGGACAGTGAGTTTGCGGGCGCGGGCCGGCCCGCGCGCGTTGACCCTCGCTCGAAACGACCGGCGCAATCGAATACTCGAGCGCTGGCCCAGATCGAGCCAACCCGGTTCGCTAAGCCCGCCTAAACCGCTGCAACAAAGCGATTTCTGCTTGGCTCCAACGATCCGACCTGCGTCGATTCCGCATCCCTCCGAGCTCGACCAGCCTCCACCTCGAAAGCAGTCCCCAATGGTCGCTCCGGGACGACTCTCCACGCTCCACCGCTCGTTCACCGCGGCGATGGCCCTCGCGCTCGCCACCGCATCCGCCGTCCACGCCGCGAAAAGTCCCGCCGTCGGCGACTTCAGCTTCGTCGGCAGCAAGGACGTCAGCCCGCCGGTGGACGAGTGGTACGTGCTTCGCGCGAGGCACTCGACTGGCGTCGTGGACACGATCTCCAGGCTGCTCACCGGGAACACGCCACGCGGAGCCGTCACGGTCTCGGCGTGGCGGGCCGCGGGATCCGCGAGGGGCGGGACCACATGCTCTACATCGCCACAGGCACCTCGACCACGGGGATGATGACATGGGCGCTTCGCGTGGACCCGAACACGGGCGCCTCGTCGGTGGTCGTGACGTTCAGCATCCAGAACACGAACGTCTGCGACCTGGCGTTCGACGCACGCGACAGCCTCTGCGTGCCGCGCGTCGGCTTCAACCAAATCATCCATCGCGTCGATCCGGTCACGGCGATCGTGACCACCTTCTCACCGCAGCAGCCCGATTTCGGGTACCTCGGTATGGACGTGGTCCGGAACGTCACGGGTTGCCCCAGCGACACCAAGCGGACGACCTGGGGCCGGGTGAAGGGGCGCTACCACTGACATGGTGGGACCACTCGCGGTCCCGGCAATCGGCGCCAAGCCCACCCGAGTTGAGCGCCGGCCAGTCCCCGGGCATCACCCCCGCCGACCCGCCACTTCCCCGGCTTCCGCGTGCCTCCTATAATGCCGCGCGCGTCTCGGATCAGGTACATCTCGCGGCTCGCGCTCCGAACCGCTGGGAATCCCCGCGCGGTCTCGCCGCCCCGCCTGCCGCTTCCACCCCGACTCACGAGGTCCACTTCATGGAAACCACGCAGACCAAGCTCATCGTCACCTCGGTCAAGAACGGGGTCATGACGCTCGAGCTCACGTTCGACCCGGGCAACTGCTACACGCACGAGATGATGCGGCAGCTGGACGAGGCCATCCTCCAGGCGCGCTTCGACGAGAAGGTTCACGTCATCGTGATCCGTGGCTCGGGCGAGAAGTTCTTCTGCGCGGGCGCCGACATCAACATGCTCAAGACGGCTGATCCCACGTTCAAGAACTACTTCTGCCTGCACGCGAACGAGACGCTGAACCGCCTCGAGCAGACGCCGA
>JAHFBX010000080.1 GCA_023249815.1 Candidatus Eiseniibacteriota bacterium | reverse complement strand
TCATCCGGCGGCCGATCGCCACCACGCTCATCATGATCGGCATCGTGCTCATGGGAGCGCTCGCGTATTCGTCGCTGCCCGTGAGCGACCTGCCGAACGTGGACTACCCCGTCATCAACGTGCGCGCGAGCCTGCCGGGCGCCAGTCCGCAGACCGTGGCCGCCGCCGTCGCAACGCCGCTCGAGAAGCAGTTTTCCACGATCGCGGGGCTCGAGACGATGACGTCCAACAGCACGCTCGGCGGAACGAACATCACACTCCAGTTCTCACTGGACCGCGACATCGACGACGCCGCGCAGGATGTCCAAGCGGCCATCGCGCAGGCGCTGCGCCAGCTTCCGCAGGGCACGCTGCCGCCCTCCTACGGCAAGTCGAACCCGGCGGATTCCCCGATCCTGTTCCTCGCGTTGACGAGCGACGTGCTGACGTTGCCGGCGCTCGACGAGTACGCGCAGACCACGCTCGCCCAGCGGCTCAGCACGGTGGAAGGGGTGGCGCAGGTACAGGTGTTCGGCTCTCAGAAGTACGCCGTGCGCATCCAACTGGACCCGCAGGCACTCGCCGCGCGCGGTGTCGGCATCGACCAGGTCTCGGACGCAATCGGCTCGGGCAACGTGAACCTGCCGACCGGCGTGTTGTGGGGCCCGGATCGCGCGGTGACACTCCGTTCCGAAGGCCAGCTCGAAAGTGCCGCCGAGTTCCGCGAGCTCGTCATCAAGGCCGAGGACGGCGCGCTGGTGAGGCTCGGCGACCTCGGCCAGGTGCTGGATGGCGTGCAGGACAATCGCGTCGCGAGCTGGTTCAACGGCCGCCGCTCGATCGTGCTCGCGATCAACCGCCAGCCGGGCACGAACACGGTGAAGGTGGCGGACGCGGTGCACGCCATGGTGGACCGGTTGCGCCCCCAGCTTCCGGGCTCAGTGCGCATCGAGACACTGAACGACCGATCCGTCTCGATCCGGCACTCCGTAAACGACGTGCAGATGACGCTCGTCCTGACGCTCGTGCTCGTCGTGCTCGTGATCTTCCTGTTCCTGCGCAACGCCTCGGCGACGCTGATCCCAAGCCTGGCGCTGCCGCTCTCCATCATCGGCACGTTCGCGGCGATGAAGCCGCTCGGGTTCAGCCTCGACAACCTCTCGCTCATGGCGCTCACGCTGTGCGTGGGATTCGTCGTAGACGACGCCATCGTCATGCTCGAGAACGTCGTCCGGCACATGGAGATGGGCAAGCCACCGCTCCAGGCCGCGCTCGACGGTTCGCGCGAGATCGGGTTCACCATCCTGTCCATGACGTTGTCACTGGTCGCCGTGTTCATCCCGGTGCTGCTCATGGGCGGACTCCTCGGGCGTTTGTTCCACGAATTCGCGGTGGTGATCAGCATCGCGATTCTCATCTCGGGGGTCGTCTCGCTGACGCTCACGCCGATGATGGCGAGCCGGCTCCTGAAGCCTGGCACGCACGAGTCTCGCGCCCCGCTGCTCCGCTTCATGGAGCGGCTGTTCGACCGCTCGCTTGCGTTCTACGTGCGGAGTCTGGACTGGGTGATGCACCACCGGCGCGTGGCGCTCGTGTTCTCGGCCGGGATCCTCGCCGGCACCGCGTTGCTGTGGGCGTGGATCCCGAAGGGCTTCATCCCGAGCGAGGACATCGGCCAGCTCACCGGGACCACGGAAGCCGCGGACGGGACGTCGTTCGACGCCATGGTGCGCTACCAGCAGCAGGTCGCAACCGTGCTCGCGCAGGATCCAAACGTCGCGGGCTTCATGTCCTCGGTGGGTGGTGGCGGCGGCGGGAGTGCCGGCGGCGGCACGAACCAGGGACGCCTCGTCATCCGACTCAAGCCGAGACACGAGCGGAAGCTCTCCGCGGACCAGCTCGCACGCGCGCTCACCCCGCGATTGAACGGGATCCCCGGCATCCGCGTGTTCCTCCAGAACCCGCCGCCCGTGCGCATCGGCGCGCGCTTCTCGAAGAGCCTCTACCAGTTCTCGGTCCAGGGCACGGACCTCGCCTCGCTCTACGAGAACGCCGGCAAGTTGGAAACCGAGCTCAAGCGATCCGTGAAGCTCGACAACGTCACCAGCGATCTGCAAATCAAGAACCCGGAGATCCGCGTCGACCTGGATCGCGACCGCGCCGCAGCGCTCGGAATTTCTCCCCGCCAGGTGGATGAGGCGCTCTACGACGCCTACGGGACGCGGCAGGTCTCCACCATCTTCACGCCGAACAACCAGTACTGGGTCATCCTGGAGCTGCTGCCTCAGTACCAGCGTGACGTGAGTGCGCTGCGGCTCCTGAACGTGCGCTCCTCGAATGACAACCTGGTACCCATCAGCGCGGTGGCGAAGCTCTCTCCCGGGCTCGGGCCGCTCACCGTGAGCCACTCGGGCCAGCTCCCCAGCGTCACGATCGCGTTCGACCTGAAGCCCGGCGTGGGCTTGAGCGAGGCCGTGGACGAGGTGCAGGCGACCGCGCGCCAAGTGCTCTCCTCGGACATGACCACACAGTTCGCCGGCACGGCGCAGGCATTCCAGTCCAGCCAGAGCGGCCTGTGGCTGCTGCTCATCGTGGCCGTGCTGGTCATCTACCTCGTGCTCGGTGTGCTGTACGAAAGCATCGTCCACCCGCTCACGATCC
Organism: Candidatus Eiseniibacteriota bacterium; assembly: GCA_023249815.1. GTDB lineage: Bacteria > Eisenbacteria > RBG-16-71-46 > RBG-16-71-46 > RBG-16-71-46 > JAIOPA01. Next base: position 7,255 of record JAHFBX010000080.1, on the reverse strand, counting down.
TCTCGGGCCTGCCGTTCGCCGGATTCGGTGCGCTGCTCACGCTGGCGCTGTTCCGTATCGAACTGTCGGTGTACGCGTTCGTCGGCATCATCCTGCTGATCGGGCTCGTCAAGAAGAACGCCATCATGATGATCGACTTCGCCCTGGACGCCGAACGCGAGGATGGGAAGTCGCCGCGGGACGCGATCCTCGAGGCGTGCCGGGTGCGATTCCGTCCCATCATGATGACCACGATGGCGGCGCTCATGGGCACGCTGCCCATCGCGCTCGGCTGGGGCGCCGGCGCCGAGTCCCGCCGTCCGCTCGGGCTCGCTGTGGTGGGCGGCCTCGCGTTCTCGCAGATCGTCACGCTCTACGTGACGCCCGTGTTCTACACGTACCTGGACCGGCTGGCGCGCCGCCTGCGTCGCCGCCGCCTGCCGGCCCCCGCCGGGGAGCCCGCGCCCTCCGCCTCCGCATAGGCGGACGAGAAGCGCGAGCCACCGAGCGGCTGGCTCGCATCAGCACGGGCTCACGGGTTGCGCGCTGTGTCGTCCAGGTGGCGCTTCACCCAGTCCACCCATAGCCGGGTGCGTTCGCGTGAGTTGACGGGATCCGAGGAGCTGTGCGTGCGGCCCGGGAACGCGATGAACTGGGTCTCGACGCCGTTGTCCTTCATGGCGTGGTAGAGCGACAGCGCCTGCGACGGCGGCACGCGGAAGTCCTCGATGTTCGCCATCACGAGCGTCGGCGCCTTGATGTGCGTCGCGTAGGTGATCGGCGACTGCTCACGGGCGATGCGCTGGCGATCCCCCGTCCATGGTGAGCCCCCGAGCACGTAGCGCGTGCTGACGTTCCCGTCCGAGAGGTTGTACTGGTCCTCCCAGCTCGTCACGGGCGCTCCCGCCATCCCGGTCGTCCACTCGTCGGGGTAGTTCCCAAGCAGCCACGAGGTCATGTAGCCGCCATAGGACCAGCCGGTGACCGCGGTGCGCTTCGGGTCCACGCCGGGACGCGCACGCAACATCGCGACGCCCGCCATGACGTCCCGTCCGGGGCCTGCGCCCCAGTCGCCCTGGATCGCGGCCAGGTACTGGTTCCCGAGGTTGTCGCTGCCGCGGTAGTTGGGCTGGAACACCACCCACCCCTCGCTCGCCATGAGCTGGGCGAGGGTCGAGAAGTTCGTCTTGGAGGCACTCGTAGGCCCGCCATGGATCAGCAGCACGAGCGGATGCGGGTGCGCCGGATCGAAGTCCGGCGGCGTGGCCACGACGCCATCCGCCTCCATCCCATCGTGCGTCTTCCAGGTGACGCGCTCGAGCCTGCCGAACGCCACGCTGTCCGCCCAGGCGTTCATGTGGGTGAGCCGCCGCGGCTTCGACTGCGGCGTGTCGAGCACGTAGAGCTCGCTCGGCCGGGCCGCCGTGGTGGCCACGAACGCGATGCGTCCGCTGCGGCCGGCGTCGATCTCGTAGCTGAACGCGCCGTTCACGACCAGTTCCCCGAGCGCCAGACGCTGGGCGGGGCCGTCCAGCGGCTGGACCCACACTCCGACGCCGGCGCGGTCGTTCGCCGCGATCAGGAGCCGGCGGCTGTCCGCGAACCACTGGCCGTGGAACGCCATGCGGTCGAGCGCGCGCGTCACGCCTCTCGGCGTACCGCCCGCGGCCGGGACGACGTGCACTTCCTGGACCCAGTTGATGTCCCCACGGCCCTCCCTCGGATACCAGAACGAGATCGAACGACCGTCGGGCGACCACTCGGGATGAGTCTCGAATCGCGTGGCGCCCGTGAGCGCTCGGGTGTGGCCGTTCGCGACGTCCACGACCGCGAGGCTCGTCGAGTCCAATCGCCCGCTCTGCGGCGCGGGCACGCGCGCGAACGCGATCTCGCGGCCGTCGGGCGACCACGCCAGACCGGAGGGCGGGCTCCCGGGAGGCAGCGAGAACTCGAGCGACCAGGCGCCGCTCGTGATCCGGCGCGCCTCACCCTCGAGCGGCTGCACCCAGATGTGGAACGGCGCGATGTCACGGCGCAGGAACAGATCCTCGTCCTCGACGTTGAACGTGCCGATGTGTCGCGCCTCGCCCTTTCCCGTGGGTAGCGTGTCCGACGTGGCGTAGGCGACGGCGCCGCCATCCGGCCGCCACGAAAACTGCTCCACGCCCTGCGGCGCCCGCGTCAGCCGACGCGGTTCCCCGGCGCGCATACCGAGCAGCCACACCTGTGGCTTGTCCTTGTCGTCAGGCGCCAGGAACGCGAGCGTGCCGCCGTCGGGCGACCAGCGCGGCGACGACACCTCGCGTCTCTCGAACGTCAGCGGCCTCGCCACGCCCGTGAGCGCGTCGGCGAGCCACAGTTCGGAGTTGTTGTGGTCGCGCTCGAAGTCCGGGCGGCTGATCAGGAACGCGATCGAGCGGCCGTCTGGCGAGACGCGCGGGCTGGAGATGCCCACGAGCTTGCGCGCGACCTCGAGCGAGAAACGTTCGGCGGAACTCGCGATCGAGGGAGCACCGAGGACCAGGGCGAGCGCACACGCGGCGGCGAGACGGGAACGCATGGGACCTCCGGGGCGGACGGCGTCAGGGCGCGGCGGCAGTGCCGCGGAATGCGGTCGGGAACGCTAGCACAGCCCCGAGGGCGCTGGACACGGAACGACGGATGGCGTTTCTTGCAGGGTGGCGAACCAAGTCCCAGCCCCTTCCAGCCCCGAACGAGCCTGCCCATGCCCGATTCCCCGATCACCGAGCGGCCCGAGACCGAGCGTGAGGACTTCATCCGCGAGATCGTCAAGGACGACCTCGCGCGCGGCGCGGTGAGCGCCGTGGTCACCCGCTTCCCTCCCGAACCGAACGGCTACCTGCACATCGGCCACGCCAAGGCGCTGTGCCTGAACTTCGGGATCGCGCGCCAGTTCGGCGGCATCTGCAACCTGCGCATGGACGACACGAATCCCGCCAAGGAGGACGTCGAGTACGAGGACTCCATCCTCGACGACGTCCGCTGGCTGGTGGCGGGCTGGGCGGACGACTGCCTCGGGCTCAAGGCGCGTGGGGACGTCGCGCGTGCCGACGGCCGCGATTTCCACCTCGCCGCGGTGCCGCCCGCCTCCGCCCACGGCCGGGCGCTCGAGCCATTCCGTGCCTCGGACTACTTCGACGCGCTGCATGCGTTCGGCGTGCGGCTCATCGAATCGGGGAAGGCGTTCGTGTGCGACCACACCGCCGAGGAAGTGGATCGCATGCGCGGGGCGCCTGGCGAAGGGGGCCAGGAGAGCCACTACCGAGGCCGCAGCGCAGCCGAGAACCTGGACCTGTTCGCGCGCATGCGGGCAGGCGAGTTCCCGGACGGCGCGCGAACGTTGCGAGCGCGAATCGACATGGCGTCGCCGAATGTCTGGCTCCGCGATCCGGTGCTCTATCGCATTCGCCACGCAAGTCACCACAACACGGGTGACCGGTGGTGCATCTATCCGCTCTACGACCTCGCGCATGGCCTCTCCGACTACATCGAGGGCGTCACCCACAGCCTCTGCACGCTCGAGTTCGTGTCGCATCGGCCGCTCTACGATTGGCTGCTCGAAGCGCTGGCCCTGCCCCGCGCGCTGCCGCACAAGTACGAGTTCGCCCGCCTGAACCTGGCGCACACCGTGATGAGCAAGCGAAAACTCCTGCGCCTGGTGCAGGAGGGTCGGGTCTCGGGCTGGGACGATCCGCGCATGCCCACGATCCGCGGCATGCGCCGGCGCGGCTACCCGGCCGCGGCGCTGCGCGACTTCGCCGATCGCATCGGCGTGGCCCGCCGCGAGAACCGCGTGGAGCTGGCGCTGCTCGAGCATTGCGTCCGTGAGGATCTGAACCGGCACGCGCTCCGTCGCATGGCGGTGCTCGATCCCGTGCGCGTCGTGATCGAGAACTACCCCGAAGGCAAGGTCGAGGAGTTCGAGCTCGCGGACAATCCGGAGGATTCCGCGGTGGGCACACGTCGCGTGGCATTCTCGCGCGAACTCTGGATCGAGCGAGACGACGTCCGCGAGGTGCCGCCGCCGAAGTTCTTCCGCTTGAGCCCAGGCGTGGAAGTCCGCCTGCGCGGCGCCTACTGGATCCGCTGCACCGCGGTCCGCACGGATGCGACGACGGGCGAGATCACCGAAGTGCGCGCCACCTACGACCCCGAAACCAAGCGCTCCAACGCTCCCGATGGCCGCAAGGTCAAGGCCACGCTCCACTGGGTCTCGGCCAGCCACGCGATCGACGCCGAGGCGCGGCTCTACGAGCCGCTGTTCACGGCGGAGGATCCCGACGACGTTCCAGACGGGGCGGACTTCACGCAGGGCTTGAATCCGCGCTCGCTCGAGTTGCGCCAGGGCTGCAAGCTCGAGCGCGCTCTGGTCGACGCCGTGCCCGGGCAGCCACTCCAGTTCGAGCGTGTCGGATACTTCGTGCAGGACGGGGCGGAGTCCAGACCGGGCGCCCCGGTGTTCCTGCGCACGGTGACGCTCAAGGACGCCTGGGCTCGCGTGGAAAAGCGCGGCGGCTGACCGGGCCGCACCGGGGACGCCCGGGCTTGTCAGCGCTCGCGGTCCTGTCCGACAATCTTGCCCATCGCTTCGCCGCCGGCCGCGCGCGAAGGCCCGGCCGGGAGTGCCCCCGGCCCCGAACGTGATCGGTGAATACTTGGGAGGGCCATGTCTCGTTTCGCGCGGTCGACGCCAACGGTGCTCATGACGTTGGTCTTCGCGCTCGCCGCGAGTGACTCGCGGCCGCCCCACGCCGCCCCCGCGCCGCCCCCTGCCAAGCTCGTCCTGATCGGCACGACCGATCTGCGCGGCGAGACCAGCCCGTGTGGCTGCCACACTCCGCGCGGAGGGTTCGCACGCATCGGCACCGTCGTGGACAGCGTCCGTCGCTCCGGCAGCGCGATGGTCTACCTCGATGCGGGCGGCGCGTTCCCGGATCTCTCGACCCGGATGGACCTGGCGCAGTTCATGTACTCCGCGGTTCACGACATGTCCCCTGGCGCCGTGGGCGTGGCGCCGCGCGACCTCCAGCTCGGACTTTCCGCGGTCCGGCGCTTCGCGGACGAATCCCACCTGCCCATGACATGCGCGAACCTCGTGGACCGCGCCTCGCGCGCTCCGCTCTTCCCTCCCACCCGGCTCGTGGAACTGCCGGGGCTCAAGGTTGGCGTGTTCGCGCTCCTGGGCGAGCGATTCGAGCTGGGTGCGGCACGCGATTCGGTCCTCGTCGTGGACGCGGAACGCGCGGCGCACGACGCCGTGGCCTCCCTCCGCGGGCAGGGCGCGCAGGTGATCGTGCTGCTCTCGCAGCTCGGCCGCGTGGGCGGCGAGGATATCGCCAGCGCGGTCCCCGGGATCGATGCCGTATTCCTCGGTCACGACGTCCCCGTGCTGGAGCACGGCCGGCGCGTCGGAGGCGCGCTCGTGAGCTACGCCGGGGAACGCGGTCAGCAGATCGGCATGTTGCAGCTCTCGCTCGACGACACGGGCCACGTCGCCGACGGGACCTGCGACGTGGTCTCGCTCGGCCCCGACGTGCGGGAGCATGCGGCGATGCTGGCGAAGGTCAAGCAGTTCGAGGACGCCTACAACGAGCGCATGCGCCATGAACAGCGGCTGGCGCATGTCGCCGATGAGGCCGACACGGATCCCATCGACCACTTCGTCGGCGGGGCGGTGTGTGCGCGCTGTCACACGGCCGAGGCCCAGCAGTGGACCACGACCGCCCATTCGCTCGCGTGGGAGACGCTGGTGCGCGAGAAGAAGGACGCCACGCCGGACTGCATCCCTTGCCACGTCGTGGGGTATCGGCAGGCCGGCGGCTTCCAGTCCGGCACCTCCACACCGCACCTCGCGAACGTCCAGTGCGAGAACTGCCACGGCATGGGGACCTTACACGGCGACGAGGGGGTGTTGCAGAACGGGCCGAACGAGGGCACCTGCCGCACCTGCCACAACCCGGAGCGCGATCCCGAGTTCGATTACGCCACTAGGCTCCCGCTCATCCTGCACGGCAACACGAGCGGAGAGTCCATCCGCAACGTGAAAGCGCGTCGCGAGCGAATCGGCAAGGGCGCCGGCCACTGAGGCAGGGCCACGCAGCGCTGCCTCGCGTCGGGCTTCAGCGCGGAGCGGACGAGGCGCGCTCGAGCGCCTGCCGTGCTTCGAGCAGTGACGCCGCGCCCGGCGCATGCGTCAGACCGCGCGACACCACGGCCCTCGCCGCATCGAACTCACGCGCGACCACCAGCATGCGCGCTTCGTAGTCATAGCCGCGCGGATCAGCGGGCGCCAGCCGCTGCGCCTCGCGGAACGCTGCGAACGCCGCCGCACTCGCATGCACGGCCTGCGCCGCGATGCCGGAGAGGAGCAGCGCCTCGACGCGCGCCGCGCCCGTGACGCCGGCCTCGAGCGCCGTCCGCGCCGCCGCGCCCGAGCCCGGCACGTCGCCGAGCTCCCGCCTGCATTGCGCGAGTTCGACCCATGCCTCCACGGGGGCTCCGGGCAGGCGTACGAGCTCCTCGAGCGTCGTGCCCGCAGCTCGCGCGTCGCCCGCGGCGAGCTCCGAGCGCGACCGTGCGACGAGTGCTGCCTGCCGCTCGCCGCGCACGCGCGTGCTCCATTCTTCCGCCAGCGTCGCCGCGAGCGGCAGGCTGCCGGCGTCGCGAAGCTCCTCGAACACGCGGGCGGCCTGCGCGTTGTCAGCGTTCGCCAGCATCGCGCGCGCGCGTGTGCGCCACACGGCCTCGCGCGGCCACGTTGCGAGCGGCCCACCCGCGGGCGGCACGACACGTCGCGGCAGATCCCGCACGGCGGTCCGGTTCTCTCCCGCCGGCGCGCGCCCCACCTCGATCAGGTCACGCGGTGCGCGATACTCGACGTAGGGTCGGTCGTCGGTATTGCGCGGCGCGGGCCGCGCGAGGGCTCGCAGCGACGCCCCCGAGGCCACGTAGAACGCGGCGATATCTTCCGCAGCCGACAATCTCGCGCGCCGGAGCTGAGTATCCATGCCCGGGCCGCGCAATCGATCGAGTTCGAGTTCGCGTCCCGGGGGTGCGGCGACGAGCAGGATGTCCGCCGCGTTCCACAGGCAGAACAGGTGGGCGTCTGGAAACACGCTCAGGAACGCTCCGAGCATGCTCTGGAACGTCCCGGGTGAGAGTTCGTAGAGCTGGATCGACTGTCCGAACACGCCGTCGGGCGCGAGCCGGGCGCGCACCCGGCGATAGAAGTCCTCGGTGAACAGGTTGTTCACCC
>JAHFBX010000350.1 GCA_023249815.1 Candidatus Eiseniibacteriota bacterium | reverse complement strand
GTGAACGTGCCCGAGACTTGGGTCAGCGAGGAGCGCACGCTGCGCGATGCCGCGGCGCGATTCCAGTACGGCGAGGGTCGCGCAGCACAGGCCGCGAGCCGTCCCAAGGCCGCGTTCATGCGTTTCCACGAGGTGGAGCGCTACGTGCCCGGCTACCGCGACGTCGCCAAGCTCTCGGCCGGCGCGTACGAGAAGGCGATCACGCGCGTGGCCGTGATGCCGTTCGCGAGCGGCGAGGTCGGCTTCGGCCGCGAAGTCTCCGACCGCTGGCGCGACGCTCTGGCGCACGAGATGGCATCGCCGTCAGCGCAGTTCACGCGCATCCTTGGAGCCGACGCGGTGACGAGCCGCATGAGCGTGGCGCAGCTGGGGCATCTGTCGCGCGACGAGGCCGTGAAGCTCGGCCGTAAGAGCGGCGCGCAGCGCGTCGTGTGGGGTTCGCTCGGATCGGTGCGCTCGGAGACGTCGCTCCACTTCTTCCGCGACCAGGTCGCACGCCGCATCGTCCAGAAGGGCGAGGACGGCCGCGAGATCGTGCGCTGGGTGGATGTGCCGATCGAGGTTGTGGCGCGAGTGCGGAACGTCACGGTGGACGTGGACTACGAGGTGGTCTCCACCGTGGACGGCACGTCGCTCGCTCACGAGCGGGGCCCGCGTTCGGCCCAGGCCCGCGCGGTGTGGACGTCGTATGTCCCCGAGGGCGACGTCACGCACTACGCGCTCGTCTCCGAGACCGTGCGTAGCGCCAATCCGCAGCGCGCGAAGGATGTCGAGACGCGCTGGAAGGCGGTGTGCGGCGAAGGCACCACACTGCAGCAGGTGCTCACCGCGCGCCTCGCGACTCGCGGCGACGCGGGCTACGACCGTGGCGTGCTGCCGCGTTTCGCAGCCGGCGCGGCGTTCGTGTTCCTTCAGGAACTGCCGCCCGCGCAGGATCTGGCGCTCGCCGCGCTCTCAGGCGGCTGGCAGCCGCTACACCGCGAGCTCGCTCGGCTCGACGCCATGGACGACGTGGACCTTGGCGTGGCGCTCGGCAACGACTGACGATCGCTGGCTCGCCGCGGCCCCGGGGGTCGCGGCGAGCGGCACCAGCGGCCGGGGCGCCTCGTTGCGGTGAACGGGACCACTCTCGTGCGTTTTGGCGTGGTGCGCGGCTGGCGCGCTCTATAGACTTTCCTCCGGCTATCCGGGCCGCCCGAGGAAAGTGTTCATGCACGCATCGCTGCCATCACCGCGTCGATCCGCTCGCGCTTCGCATGCTCTCGCCTGGCTCACGCTCACACTCGTCATGAGCGCTCGCGCCACCGGTGCCACGCTGGGCTTCGTCGAGACGTTCCCGGGTGTCTCGCTGCAGGGATGGACCGGAGGCTCGCTCGAGACCAATCCCGGCACCGGCGGCACGGATGGCGCCGGCGACGGTTTCTTGAGCGTGAAGACGCCGAACGGCTTACAGCACAACCTCGGCGTTCGCTCCTCCGGCACGCCGTACCTGGGCAACTGGACCACCGCGAACATCAAGCAGGTGCGGTTGTGGTTGAACGATGTCGGGACCGACGACCCGCTCGAGATGCATTTCTCGGTCGGCACGTTCTCGAACCTGTGGCAGTACAACGCCGGGTTCCTGCCGCCGAATGACCGTTGGGCCGAGTTCATCGTGGACGTCACGAACCCCGCCAACTGGACGCGGATCGTGGGCACCGGCACGTTTGCGAATGCGCTCCTGGCCGTGGAAGTCGTGCACGTTCGGCACGACCACGCGCCGTTCGTCCAGAACCCCGACGACATCGATGCGGACGTGGGATTCGACCGCGTTCTGCTCACGGACGGGCTCGTGGACGTACCGGTCAGCAGCCGCGTGCCCCGCTCGCTCGAACTCGCGACGCCGATGCCGAACCCTTCACGCGACGACGTGACGCTGTCGTTCGAGCAATCCGAAGCGGGCCCGGTGCGGATCGAGATCGTGGACGCGAGCGGGCGGCGCATGCGTCAGGTCGAGCTCGCCGATGCGGGCACGGGCGCTCGGGCATGGACCTGGGACGGTCTCGACGCGAACGGCCGCACGGTGCCGCCCGGCTACTACCAAGCGCGCGCGACCGGTCGCTCGGGCGGGATGAGCCGGGGGCTCGTGCGCATACAGTGACGCTTTGCCGCGCGTGAGCGGGTGCCGCGCGCCCAGGTTCCATGGACGCCGGCGTGGTCGATCTGGTCGCGCCGGCGTCACGGTGTCGGGGCGTTCGTGCTGCGAGGCGGCGCTGCCGGCCGCGGATGGCGCGCCGCACGACTCTTGCGTGAGCCTTCCGCGCCCTTCCCCCGCGAGGAGCACGCATGCTCGCGCGCGTGCGCACGGCCGCGCTCTGGGGTCTCGACGCATTCCCGGTGGACTGCGAAGTGGACGTGGGCCCGGGACTCCCGGGCTTTGTCATGGTGGGATTGCCTGACGCGACCGCGCGCGAAGCGCGTGAACGCGTGTGGCCCGCGCTGCGCAACGCGGGGCTCGCCCCGCCCGAACGTCGCGTCACCGTGAACCTGGCGCCCGCCGATCGCCGCAAGGAGGGCGCTTCGGCGGACCTGGCACTCGCGCTGGGCCTTCTCGTGGCCACAGGGCAAGCGCCCGGAGATCGGCTGGGCGGGATCGAGTCGGTCGCGGCAGGCGTTTCGGACACGCCCACGCGCGCCGCCGCGCTCGGCGAGCTGGCGCTGGACGGCTCGCTGCGTGGCACGCGCGGCACGCTCATGCTCGCCGAGAGCCTGTGGCGCGCGGGCGCGCGCACGCTCGTGTGCCCTGCCGAGGCCGCGCCAGAGGCCGCGCTCGTCCAGGGCCTCACCGTGCATGGCGCGAGCCATCTGACGGAGGCGGTCGGCTGGCTCGGTGGCGAGTCACTCCCCCGCGTTTCGCCCGCCGCGCCCGATCCGCTCGCCGAGCGCGAGGCCGAGCTCGCCGACGTGCGCGGCCAGGCGATCGCGCGGCGCGCGCTCGAGATCGCGGCGGCGGGAGGCCATCACGTGATGCTCGTGGGCCCGCCGGGCTGCGGCAAGAGCATGCTGGCGCGCCGGCTGCCCGGACTGCTCCCGCCGCTCGAGCCGAGCGAGGCGCTGGTTGTTACGCGACTCCACTCGGCCGCAGGGCTTCGTGCTCCCGGTCGCGGCCTCATGGCGACACGGCCATTCCGCGCGC
>JAHFBX010000079.1 GCA_023249815.1 Candidatus Eiseniibacteriota bacterium | reverse complement strand
GGGGCGGCCGGTCGCGGACCTGCTCGGCTATCGCATCCACCGTGGGTCCGACGCGTTCTTCGTGCCGAGCTCCGCGAATCTCGTGGCGACGGCGACGGACACGAGCTACGTGGACATCGCGGGCAACCATTTCTACAAGCTCGCCGCGGTCGACATCCACGGGAACCTGAGCCGCTTCATCGCCATCTCGCCCGACCGGCCGGTCGCGACGCTGGCCAGCTTCTTCCGGTCACTCCGCGAGCATGGGCTGGCCCGCGTCATCTGGTTCTCGGGCGGGAATCCCAACCTCGCCGCGCGCGTGTACCGCCGCACGGAATCCAGCGACTGGGAGTTCGTCAGCGATCTGCTCGCCGATGGGAACGGCTACCTCTCGTATGACGACCGCGCCGTCCTCGACGCGTCGCGCTACGGCTACCGGCTCGGCATCGTCGAACCCGGCGAGACGGAGGTCTTCCTGGGCGAGACCTGGCTCGAGCCACTTGCGGTCGAGTTCGCGTTCGCGGGCCGGCTCGTCAATCCGAGCGTGGGCGGCCGCACCGCGTGTGCGTTCGCGATCCCGACGTCCGCGCGGGCGGAGGTTCGCCTGTTCGACATCACCGGCCGAGAAGTGGAGCGCCAGGTCCTCGAGGCCGGCAACGCCGGCGAGCGCAGCGTTCGGTTCGGGGAGGCCCGCCGGCTGCGGGCGGGGGTCTACCTGCTTCGAGCCACGAGCGGGGCGGTCGTCATGACCCGGCGCGTGGTCGTCCTCGACTGATCGGGCGCCGGGCCGCTCCGAACCTCTGCAGCCCCGCCGCTCAGTGCCCGCCGCTCCGGCCCGGGCGCGCGTTCCACAGCGTCACCATGAGCACAGCGCCCACACCCGAGAACACCATCATGCTCGGGCCCCACACGCTCCAGCCGTAGACGTCGAGCATCCTGCCCATGCCCCAGCCGACGAAGGACTGGCCCACGTACTGCATGCCGTCGAACATGCCGGCCGCGGTCGCGGCGGCGCGCTTGCCGCCGAAGTCCATGCTCGCGGTGCCGGAGAGCATCGAGTGCACCATCGAGATGCCGAGCGAGTTGAGCACGAACGCCGCCACCACCAGCTCCATGCTCGGCGCCCGCCACACCACGAACAGGCAGATTACTTGAAGTACGTAGCCGATGAACGCCACGGGCGGGCGACGGTGGCCGAACAGCTTGTCCGACGCGTAGCCGGCCACGAATGCGCCGGCGATGCCCGCGCCCACGATGATGAGCGCGTTCTTCTGGAAGATCGGGTTCGTGAGCTCCAGGTGCTGCACTTCCTGCATGTAGCGCGGGAACCACTGCTCGAAGCCGCCGCGCACGAGCCCGGTGCAGAACTCCGCCACCGCGATGGTGATCGCGATCGGGTTGGTGAACACCTTCCGAGCGACGTAACCGAACGTGATCTTCTCGGTGTCGCCGCTCGTGGCGTCCTGCGGATCGAAGTCGGGGAGGCCCGCGTCCATGGGCGTGTCCTGCACGACGCGCCAGGTCAGGAACGCCATGAACGCGGTGATCGCCGCCGGAATGAAGAACTTCCACTGCCACGGCAGCGCGGCCACGAACGCGGCGCCCAGCAACAGGAACACGAGGAAGCGGCCGCTCTGGATCATGGAGCCGAAGATGGCGCTGAATACGCCGCGCTCGCTGACGTGGAACCAGCCGCTGTTCACCTTGATGAGCGCCAGCGCGGAGTAGCTCTGGAAGTACATGTTGAGCGTCCACACCGTGGCGAGGTAGCCCAGCAGGACGGGGCCCGTGCCGAGGAAGCCCAAGTAGGCGCCGAGCCCGAACATCAGGTTGAACACCGTGGCACCGCTGGCGCCGATGATCATCGCCTTGCGGCCGCCGAACCGGTCCGCGAGCGGTCCGTTGAACAGCGCCGAGATGCCGTAGAGCAGCGTCGCGGTGGTGATGATCAGGCCGACCTGCGCCTTGTCCCAGCCGTAGGCGTCGGAGAGCGCCTTGTTCGCGAGCGGGAAGTTGTACCGGGCCATGTACATGGCCGCGTAGGTCAGGCCGAGCACGAGCCAGTTCTGCGTGCGGCGCCTCTGGAACTCGGGCGAGTGTGCCGGGATCGCCTGCGTCATGCGGCCTCCGTGGCGAGGGATGCGCCGCCTCCAGGAGGGCCGGCGGGTGGGTGCGCTCGAACGTAGGAAAGCCCGCGACCGCTCGCGGGTCAAGGCCGCAGGCCCTGGCGCGGCGTCAGGCCCCCAGCCGCGCCTTGAGCGATCGCGCGCGCGAGCGGCTCACCGGCACCTCGGTGCGCGCGGCGTCGTCGAGCTGCAGCCGCCACGTGCCCGCGAACCCGGGGCGGAGCGCCGCGGCGTGGTCCAGGTTGACGATGGCCGAGCGGTGGACACGCGCGAATCGAGACGGCTCGAGCCGCTGCTCGAGTTCGTCGAGCGTGAAGTTCACGTAGTGTCGATCATTCGCCGTGGCCGCGAACACGAGCTTGTCCTCGGCGCCGAACCACAGCACTTCGCCGGCCTTGACGATGAGCTGCTTCTGGCCGATGCGCACGGTGAAGCGCTCGAGCGACTCGCCGCGCTCGGTGCGCGCGGCGGCCATGGTCGCGAGCACCTGCTGGAGCTGTCGCGCCAGCTCCTCCGGCCGCGCGAGCACGATGCGCGCGCGCTCGACAGCGGCGGCCAGCCGCTCGGGGCGGAACGGCTTCATCAGGTAGTCCACGGCGTTCGCCTCGAACGCGCGCACGGCGTAGTGGTCGAACGCGGTCACGAACACGATGGCCGGCCGATGACGCACGCGGCCGATGAGCGCGAAGCCGTCCTCGCCGGGCATCTGCACGTCGAGAAACACGAGGTCGGGAGTGAGTTCATCCACGAGCGGCGCGGCGTCGGCGACCGAGCCGGCCTCGCCCACGACCTGCACGTCGCCGCGTGCGCCGAGCATGCGCTTGAGGCGCGCGCGCGCCAGCGGTTCGTCGTCCACGACCAATGCGCGCAGGGCCGGGCTCACGCGCCAGCCTCCGACGCAGGCAGCCGCGCCGCGACACACGGGTCTTTGGCTGCGGGCAACACCACCGGAGCTCCGAGGCTCGCCGGCTCCAGCGGTAGCGTGATGAGCACGCGCGTGCCCTTGCCCGGCGCCGTCTCGAGCGAGAAGCCGTGCCCCGCGCCACCCAATCGCAGCCGCTCGCGCACCGAGTCCAGCCCGACTCCGTGTCCGCTCGGGCGCGCGCCGGGCACGAACCCGGGGCCGTCGTCGGCGAACTCCGCGGTGAGCCCGCGGCCGGAAGGGTCACGGCGCACGCGCAGCGTCAGCGTGGCGCCCTCGCTGCGCGGCGCCACGGCGTAGCGCACGGCGTTCTCGAGGATGGGCTGGAACAGCAGGCCCGGCACCGGGACGTCGTCCAGCCCGGGCTCGATGTCTTCCACGACCCGGAGCCGGTCGCCGAAGCGCACGCGCTCGATCGCGAGCCAGCTGCGCAGGAACTCGAGTTCCTCGGCGAGCCGCGTGTGCTCGCGGCCGCTCGCGGTGAGCGCGTGGCGGAACACGTCGGCGAGGCGAGTCACCACGTCTTCGGCCGCCGCGGGATTCTCGCTGATGAGCGCCGCGATGGTGTTGAGCGTGTTGAACAGGAAATGCGGGTTCACCTGGGCGCGCAGCGCGCGAAGCTCGGCACGCGCGAGCTCCGAGCGCACACGCTCGAGCGCCACCGCCCGCGCGACGGCGGTGCGGTAGTACACGCGCGCGTAGATGATGCCGCCCACGAGCAACGAGAACACCACGGCGAACAGTCCGGACACGATCCACGCGCGCGGCGAACCCAAGAAGCCGCGCACGACGAAGCGGTCCACGAGCATGGCGGCGACGAACGACGCACTCACGGACGACGTGAAATAGACGGCTGCCTCGGGCAGCCAGTGCCCGACGCTGCCCTCCGGGCGGGAGCGCAGCTTCGGCACGAGCACGCGCTCGGCGATCAACGTGGCGGCACGAATCACGAACGCGAACACGAGCGCGATCAGGTACGCGGTCCCGTAGCCACCCCAGCCGCCGCCGTAGAGCGTGCCGAAGAACAACGCGAACGGCACCGCCCAGACGAGCGGCCCCAACACGAGCGAGCCCAAGAGCCCCGCGTGCCGGGCGAACGAGGTGGAGTCGGAAGTCATGCCAGCATCATGCGGCCATCCGCCGTCGCGGCGCCACGCGGGACCCGACGAACGGTCGAGACCAGGGGATGGACGGTTGCGACCGGCAGTGAGCCCCGCGCGCGGCACTCAGGGTGCGAGCCGCACCCGGCGCCAGCCGCCGGACGTGCGCGAGTAACGAAGCCGGTCGTGCAGCCGGTCCGGCCGGCCCTGCCAGAACTCGATCACGCGCGGCCGAAGCTCGTAACCACCCCAATGCGGCGGGCGAGGCACCGGGCGCCCGGCGAAGCGCGCCGCGAACCGCGCGCGACGCGCGTCGAGCACGGCGCGCGAACGGAGCACGTCGCTCTGGGGCGATGCCCAAGCACCGATCTGGGCGCCACGCGGCCGCGACGCGAAGTACTGGTCGGCGGCGCGGTCGCTCACCGTACGAACGCGGCCCTCGATGCGCACCTGCCGGTGGAGGTCGGGCCACCACAGGACGAGCGCCGCGTCCGGATGCGCGGCCAGCTCGCATCCCTTGGCGCTCGAGTGGTTCGTGAAGAACGCGTAGCCCTGCACGGTCACGTGGCGGAGCAGCACCATGCGCGCCCGCGGCCGTCCGCGTGCGTCCACGGTGGCGAGCGTCATGGCGGTGGGTTCGGGGCCGCCGCGTTCGAGCGCCAGCGCCAGCCAGCGCCGGAACAGGAGCAGCGGATCGGCGGGCACGCGAGATTCAAGGAGCGGCGCGCCCCGGTAGTCCCGGCGCTTGCGAGCGAGCGACATGACCGCACAGTATCCGACTGCGCCGCGCGAGAGCGAGCGAGGGCTCTAAAACTGGATGCCGAGCCCTGCGAACAGGAGGTCGGTGCGCTCGCGCCCGGCGCCAAAAGGCTGGCGAACGGTGCGCTGCACTCCGGCCTTGGCGCGCACTTCGTGAGTCACACGGTAGCCGACGACACCTTCCCAGCGATCCACGGGATCGTCCCACGGTCGCGACGCCGCCGTGGTCGTGGCGACGTCCGAGAATCGCATCGCTTCTCCGCGAAGCGCGAGCCAGGCACCCGACGAGTGCGTCCAGCGCGCCTCGGCGTAGCCGGCCCGCACGCGGAGGTCACCGGTGTACGCCGTCTGCCAGCGCCGGAACGCGTACTCGCCGCGAGCCTCGAATGGCCCGCGCGCCAGCTCGAGGTCCGCCATGAGCGTGGACTCGTGGTAGTCGCGAACGTCGCGGCCGGTGGGCAGGCCATAGCTCACGAACTCGGGCATCCACGTGCCGTCGGCTGCCGACACGCCTGCGCGCACGCCCGCGACCGGCACGACGCCGATGCGCCCGAGCACGCTGCTCCCGGGCGTGTTGTCGGTGCCCGGTGTGGGCCAGGAGGGCGAACCCTGGACGATCCCTGCGGCGAATTCCCAGGGCGCGAACGAGGCGAGGCACGCCGCGCCGGTGTCCCACCAGCGTTCGTCCACCACGGGCAGGAACGTGGCCTCCTGGTCGAGCTGCGCGATGCCGGCGTTCGCGACCAGATCGTCGGTGTTGGTCACGAGCTCCGCCCAGGGCAGCGCCGTGCGGTACTGGTAGAGGAGGGGCGTGCCCACGAGCCAGTTGCGGTCCGAGTACGCTCGCGGCGCGTACGTGCCGATCGGCCACGGGATCTTCCCGGCCTCGAGCGACAGGTCGCGTCCCTCCCACGGAGTCCACATCGCGTAGGCGCCGTCCGCGCGCAGGCCCCACGCGCCCTCGTGGAGGATCGACTGCACGTGCAGTTCGAGCCCCGGCGCGACGCGAGCGTCGAGGAACAGACGTACGCGATAGGGGTCGAAGTTGGAGTCCCCGATCGTGAGCCGGTTGAGTTCGCGCCCCTCGATCGAGGAGACGAGTCCCAGGTCCAGGATCCCGTGCGCCTTCCACTGCGCCTCGGCATGCACGTGAGTAGCGAACGCGAGCATGGCGAGCGTAACGAACGCCACCCGAGCCCGGTTCATGCGGCCTTCCGGTCGGGTTCCGACATCGGCACGGCACCCGGGAAGCGCAGCATGAATACGCTGCCGCGACCCTCCTCGCCATCCACCTGCATGCTGCCGCCGTGCGCCTCGACGACTCGGCGCGCGAGCAGCAGGCCAAAGCCGAGACCGGCGACGTTGAACTCGAGCCCGCGCGCGCTGCGGTGATGCCGGGAGTCGCGCTGCACGTAGGCCTCGTCGAACAGTCGCAGCCGCGCCTCGGCGGAGAGTCCGATCCCCGTGTCCCTGACTTCGAGAACCAGGTCCTCCGCCTGTTCGGTCGCATGCACCACGACCGAGCCGCCGTCAGGCGTGAACCGGATGCCGTTTCGCACGAGCGCATCCACGGCCTGGATGACCAGCGCGCGGTCGATGATTGCCGTTCGCGCCGCGGGATGAACTTCCAGCGACAGGGTGACGCGGCGCTCTGGCGCGGCGGCCGCCGCCCCCTGGACCGCCTCGCGAAGCAGCGGCTCCACCTCGGTCATGGTGGGGGCGGGAACGGTCTCGCCATCGTCCACCTGCGTCATGTGTGTCGCGGAGACGGCGATCTTCTCGAGCGCGACGCACGCCCGCGCGATGGCGTCCAGGCCTTCGACGTACTTCGGGGTCCCTTGCTTGACGAGACCGGAGCGCAACAAGTCCTCCCAGCCGCGAACGATGCTGATCGGCGTGCGCAGCTCGTGCGAAGCCACCGAGATGAACTCGCTCTTGGCCCGCGCCACCTCCTGCAGGCTTCGCACGAACGTGCGCTGGCGCTGGCGCATGTCATCGAACCGCGTGGCGAGATAGCCGATCTCGTCGGTGCGTCCACGATCGATGGGCACGTCCCACTCGCCCTGCTCCATGGCGGAGGCCGCGGAGACGAGCTGCCGGATCGGGCTCGTGACGTGCCGGGCGATGAAGAACGCGGCGAGCGCCACGGCGGCCAGCAGCAGCAGGCCCAGCTCCACCAGGTGGGCGCGCACCGAGTGCAGGAACGCCATCTCGGCCCCGAGGGACCTCTGCAGCACGTACACCTGTCGGGTGCCCTCGGCGGCCATGGGCAGCGGGCGCGCGTACGCGATCCATCCGCCATTTCGCACGGGCCGGTCCGTCTCCGG
The DNA here is from genome assembly GCA_023249815.1 of Candidatus Eiseniibacteriota bacterium. Classification (GTDB taxonomy): domain Bacteria; phylum Eisenbacteria; class RBG-16-71-46; order RBG-16-71-46; family RBG-16-71-46; genus JAIOPA01. The sequence goes on along the minus strand of JAHFBX010000079.1, from coordinate 2,706 downwards.
GTCCATGCTCAGGGCGACCGCGTGCGCCACGACGCGATCCCAGTCGGCCGTCAGCGTGGTGCGCGTGATGTGCTGGTCGTAGATGAACGAGACCTCGCTGTTCGTGAGTTCGCGCAAGCGTGCCGCGAGCGCGCCCGAGACCTCGTGCCCGAGGAGCAGCGCGCCCACCACGCGCCCATCCGCGACCACTGGCGTCGCGACGAGCAGCACGTGGCTACCGCGCTGTGCGATGGCGCGGCGCTCGCTCCGCCCGGCCAGGACCGAGGGCATGAAGGACTCGCGCGCCGCCACCTGCACCCGGATGCGGCCCACGCTCGAGATGAGTTCGCCGCGCTGGTCCACGACCTCGAACACGTCAGGCTGGGCAAGGTGATGGAAGTCCTGGGCCACGCCCGCGACGGTGGCGCGGTAGTCCGGGTCGTTGTGACCGTGCGGCAGTGCCAGCACCGAGAAGAAGCGTGGATCTCGGACGATCACTGCGCCGGCCACGTCCAGTTCGGCCGCCGTGGCGGAGAGCATGTTCTCGAACACGCCGGAAGCACGCCGCAGGTCCTCGGCGAGCGCCTCCTCGCTCCGGCGCGAGACACCCCGGTCCACGAGCACGAGCGTCGCCGCGGCCAGCGCGAGCAGCGGCAGCGTCGTGAGTGTGAGGATCTTCCAGCGGAGCCCGAGCCGCGGCTTCACAGTTCCACGTCCAGGGACACGGCACCCTCGGCCGGCACGTCCACGTCGGTGCCGCCACCCGGCAGGTCCGGGTGCCACCAGCTCACGCGATAGTGGCCGGCGGGCAACCCCGACAGCTCGAATCGCCCGTCATTCGTCGCGCGCGTCCACGCCGCGGTCGGCGTCACCAGGATGAACGCGGCCATGTCGGCGTGGATGTCGCAGAACACGTTCACGACCCCCGGCCGCGTGAACGTCACCACGCGCGATTGGCCGCGGGGGTACTTGCCGAGATCGAAGCGTCGCACGGGGGAGACACTGAACACGTTGTGATAAACGGGGTCGAAGTTGGGGAACGTGACCATGCCTCCAACCGGCACCACGATCACTCGTGGCTGGAACGCCTGACCGCGCTGGGCCAGCTCCGGTGTCCCGTGGGTGGCGGCCGCCAGCAGCGCGCCGGCAGGCGCCGCCTCCACGTAAACGATGGCGTCGGTGATGCGACCCCGCGCAGGGCGTGCCGGCGAGGGCAGGCTCGAGGCGCGGCCCGCATACGGCCGGAAGCTCACGTCCACGCCACGCACCGCCGACAGGCTCACGTGCCCGGCGATGGATCCAGCAGACGTGGGGGCGGCAACGCACAATGCGAGGACGCCAGCGGTGATCGCGTGCATCGCGGCTTCTCTGGGCGATGGAACCGTCGGAAGGGTGGACTCCGGCGGTATCGGCCCCGTGGGATGAGGGCTGAATCCCAACTCTCGCCCGCCCGTTCGCGGCCAAAGCCAGCGCCCCCAAGCACAAGGACCACACCCGATTGGCCGTGGTCTTTCGCGTGACTTCTAGGAGACGGTCAGCGGTAGGCGGGCAGCCCCGTGACCGCTTCGCCCAGTACGAGCGTGTGGATGTTGTGCGTGCCCTCGTACGTGAACACGGATTCCAGGTTGCACATGTGGCGCATCACCGGGTACTCAGCGGTGATGCCGTTCGCGCCGAGCACATCGCGGGCCTCGCGCGCGATGCGCAGCGCGATCTCGCAGTTGTTGCGCTTCGCGAGCGAGACCTGCGCGGCCGTGACGGTGCCACGCTCCTTCATGCGGCCGAGCTGCACGCACAGGAGCTGCGCCTTCGTGATCTCGGTGAGCATCTCGGCGAGCTTGGCCTGAACGAGCTGGTACTGGCCGATGGGCTTGCCGAACATGATGCGGCTCTTCGAGTACTCCGCAGCGGAATGGAAGCACGCCATCGCCGCGCCGACGACGCCGAATGCGATTCCGAAACGCGCCTGCGACAGGCAGCCGAGCGGGCCCTTGAGCCCCTCGACGTTCGGCAGGATCGAGTCCTCGGGCACGAGCACATCCTGCAGGATGAGTTCGCTCGTCACCGAAGCGCGCAGCGAATGCTTGCGCTTCTGTTCGGGGGCGGAGAACCCCTTCGTCTTGGTGTCCACGATGAAGCCGCGGATCACTTCACGGCCCTTCTCCGCGCTCTTCAACTTGGCCCATACGATCGCGACGTCCGCGACGGTGCCGTTCGTGATCCACATCTTGGCGCCGTTCAGGACGTAGCCGCCGGCGGCCTTCTCCGCGCGCGTGATCATCCCGCCCGGGTCGGAGCCGAAGTCCGGCTCGGTCAGTCCGAAGCAGCCGATCAGCTCGCCCTTCGCCATCTTCGGCAGGTATTTCATCCGCTGCGCTTCCGAGCCATAGGCGTAGATCGGATACATGACGAGCGAGCCCTGCACCGACGCGAACGAGCGCAGTCCGGAATCCCCGCGCTCGAGCTCCTGCATGGCGAGGCCGTAGGCCGTGGCCGAGACGCCGGCGCAGCCGTACTTCTCTGGCAGCGAGGCGCCGAGCAGCCCCATTCCGGCCACCTCCGGGATGATCTCCTTCGGGAAGTAGGCCTTCTCGTACGCCTCCTCGATCAGCGGGAGGAATCGTTCCTCGACCCAGCCGCGGACGTGCTCGCGGATCTGGATCTCGTCCTCCTGGAGCAGGGAGTCGATCTCGTAGAAGTCCACACCGGTGAAGCGGGCCATGTCGG
>JAHFBX010000078.1 GCA_023249815.1 Candidatus Eiseniibacteriota bacterium | reverse complement strand
GTCCGGCGCGAGGCGTTCGAGTTCAAGGCCAACAGCGCGCAGTTCGAGGCGCGTGCTGCCGCGGCCAGCGCCGGCCAGCAGGACTTCAAGGTCACCGTGTCGCGTGACGTGAGCGTGCCGTCGCCGCCGTTCTGGGGCGCACGCGTGACGCCTACGTCCGCGATCCCGTTCGACGGAATGTACGAGGGCATGGACCTGAAGACGCTCTACCGCCTGCATTGGGGCGCGCGCGGCGATGCGGCACAGGTCGAGAGACTCGTGCGCGACGACTTCGAGCCGCGGCGACTCAAGCTCCAGCGCGAGGCCCGCGAGAAGGGCTGGCTCAGGCCCATCGCCGTGTACGGCTACTTTCCCTGCCAGTCGGACGGGCAGGATCTCGTGGTGTACGACCCGGCGGCGTTCACGCCGGGCGCGCTCGTGCCGCGTGGCAAGCTCGAGGAGGTGGCGAGGTTCACGTTCCCCCGCCAGTCCGATCGCGAAGGGCTCTGCCTCTCGGACTACTTCCAGCCCGCGTCGTCCTCACGCTTCGACGTCGTGGCGTTCCAGATCGTCTCGGTCGGCCCGGGCGCGGACGACCTCGGCGCAGCGCTGGACAAGCGTGGCGAGTACGCCGAGTCGCTGTTCATCCACGGCCTCGCAATGGCGGCCACCGAAGGCCTGGCGGAATGGCACCACCGCCACGTGCGCGCCGAACTCAAGCTCGACGACGAGCGCGGCAAGCGCTACTCGTTCGGCTACAGCGCGTGCCCCGATCTCGCGGACCAGGCCAAGCTGTTCGCGCTGCTCAGGCCCGAGGAGTCCATCGGCGTGACGCTGACGAGCGCCCACCAGCTCGTGCCCGAGGCCAGCACGAGCGCGCTCATCGTGCACCACCCGCAGGCGAGCTACTACCTGGTGAAGGAGTAGCGCGACGCCCGGACCTACTTGCGCGCGAACTCCGTGAGCACTCTCGCCACGTGTTTCGCGTGCTTCACGTAGAGGTCGAGGCGCACGTTCTCGTTGGGAGCGTGCGCGAGCGTCCCCGGATGACCGATGCCTGCGCCGGCCACGGGCAGACCAAGCACGTGCACGAACGGGTGGTTGGGGCCCGAACCTCCCACCATCGGCGTGCGCTGCATCGGCATCCCGTAGATGGGTTCGGCCGTGCGACAGACGAGCTCCACGAACGGGTCGTCGGGGTCGGTGCGCGCCGGCGACTCGCCGCCCAACAGCTCGATGCGCACGTCGGTGAAGCCGCCGGCGTCCAGGTGCGCGCGCAGGGCGCTCACCACGGCCGCGGGTGTCTGGTCGGGCACGAGCCGGAAGTCCACCTTCGCGCTGGCGCGGGCCGGGAGCACGGTCTTGCTGCCCGGCCCCTGGTAGCCCGAGGTGAGGCCGCAGATGGTGCACGTGGGCTCGAACACCTCGGCGGTGCGCAGCTCGACGCCGCCGGTCAGGTCGCGCAGGAAGCGCTTCACGCCCCAGCGTGCCCGGTACTCGTCGGAGACCTCGGGCAGCGCAGCGAGCAGCTCGAGATCGCGCGCCGTGGGTGGCCGCACGGCGTCGTAGAAGCCGGGGATCCTCACGCGGCCATCGGCGCCCTTCACGTGCGCGAGAGCCCACGTCAGGCGCCAGGCCGCATTGTCGATGATCGAGCCGCCCATGCCCGAGTGCACGTCCGTGGACGCGGTCTCGACCGACAACTCCACGTAGCAGATGCCGCGGAGCCCGCAGTACTGGAGCGGCACCTCGCGATGGTCCACGCCGCCGAACTCCCACAGGCACGCGTCGGCCGCGAGCCGGGACTTCTCGCGCACGATGAAGTCGTGCAGGTGGACGCTGCTCGTCTCCTCCTCGCCCTCGATCAAGAACTTCACCCGGCACGGTAGCTCGCCATCCGCGTCGAGCAGCGCATCCAGCGCCAGCAGGCGAGAGGTGATGTGGCCCTTGTCGTCGCTGATTCCGCGACCGTAGACCGAATCGCCGCGGCGCGTGAGCGTGAACGGGTCTGACTCCCACAGCTCGAGCGGTTCGGCGGGCTGCACGTCGTAGTGGTTGTAGAAGAGCAGCGTGCGGTCGCTCCTCCCGCCGCGCTCGGCGAACACCACCGGCGCGCCGCCGCCCGCCAGCACCTGGACCGCGAATCCGCGCGCACGAAGCTGTTCCGAGACCTGCGCGGCGCACTCGTCGAGCCCACGGTTCTGCGCGCCCACGCTCGGGATCGCGACCAGCCGCGCCAGCTCGTCGAGGCTGGCGTCGAGCTGGGAGTCGATGAACGCGTCCACCCTGCGCATGTCGGTCATGCCGGCCGCCAATCGCCTTTCCTCATCTCCCGACATCCCAACGCAGCAGGCGCAGGTGGCGATCGCCGTCGCTGCCATCGGTCCAGGCCACGTAGGCCCGGCGGCTGCGGTTGGAGGCCGCGACCTGCGGCCGGCGCACGTTCCGGAATCCGGGTGGGACGATCCGCTCCACGATCCGCCGGCCCGACGCCTCGACCCGTATCAGCGACAGGGCTCCCCCGCCCGTCGAGTCTCCGTCGCAAGCGATGACGGTGCCCGAGCGGCCTGCGTCACCCAGCGAGACGTGAAGCATCGGAAGGGAGTCGGCGGTGAGCAGCGGCAGCAGCGTCGCCGTGGTGTCGTAGTACGCGGGCAACCCCTGGCGGAACCACACGCCGGTGCGGCCCGGCGCTCCCGTGAACCAGGCGACCCGCAGCGTGCCGTCGCGCGCGACCTTGAATCCCGGACCCGGGCGAGGACAGCCGTCGAGGTTCCAGCCGTCGTGGGATGCGCGCGCCGACGCGCTTCTCGGCTGGCCCAGCGTCACGTCGCAGCCGCCGTCATCGAAGTGCTGCCGAAACGCCACGAATGCTGCGCCCGTCAAGTCAATGGCCACGGCCACGCGAGAGCACGGGCACGGCTGTGACCACTCCGCCGATGCCTGTCCCCAGTGCTCGCCGAAGTCGTTGGAGGTCGCCACGAGGACCGCGGCTCGCGGGCTGGCCGCTCGATGCGCGCCGTCTTCCTCGAGCACCTGATTCTCGATCCACGCAGAGACCAACTTGCCGTCGTCGGAGGACGCGAGGTCGAGGAAGCGTTGCGTGCGAGCGGTGTCGTAGACGTCCGCATACGGAGTGATCGGAGCGCTCCACGTGGCGCCCCGATCCAACGAGCGCACGAAGCGAAGTCCACGGGGCGGTCGCGACCGCCCTGGCACGTCGATGCTCGTCGCCCACATGATGGCGACACGCCCACCTGCATCGCATGCGAGCCGCGGCGCCTCCTCGCCGCGCATTCCGAGCGACTCGCCGGGTGGGCTCACCGCAACGGGCGTCAGCCAATGCGCGCCGGCGTCGGTGGACCGCGAGAACCAGACTCGCCCATCCGTACTGTCCCCGGCGAGCCAGGCGATCAGCACGTCGTGGTTCGCGGGGTCGAGCGCGATCGTCGGATCCGAGGAGTGCCCTCCAGGCGCCTCGGGCGGAACCAGCGTGGTGACGCTCGAAGGCTTCGGGGCGCAACTCGATACGAGTGAGACCATCGCCACGGCCATGGTCCACGCAGGGAGCGTGCGGGCGAAGTGCCTTAGCCTCGCGCTCGATTCGACCGCTCCCGTCTCGTGCATGGATCTCAGGCCCTTTCCAGGTGCCCCGGGCCCTGGCCGGCACGGGGCAGTTCAAGATAACCACGCGAGGCCTCCGGCGCACGCGAGCTGGCCCCGCGTCGTCGAACGCTGTTCGCCGGAGAGTCCGCGATGCGCGTCCGTGGCGAAGGAACTCCGCCCGGCCGAGCGATCACCACGCCCGCGGCCGCTTGCACGTTGACGCACGCGCGGCGCGCGTGTTCCATGCTCACATGGAGACGCGCACGCCGATGGAGATCCGCCCCGTGAGGCTCGAGGGGCGCCACGTACGGATGGAGCCGCTCGACCTCGATCGCCACTGGGACGGACTTCGCGCCATCGGGCTCGAACCGGAGCTGTGGCGGTTCACGTCCGCCAAGATCGGGAACGAAGGCGATCTGCGTCGCTATCTCGAGATCGCGCTCGACGAGCAACACCGCGGGGTATCGCTGCCGTTCGCGACGGTACATGTCGCCAGCGGGCGCGTGGCGGGCTGTACGCGGTTTGGAAACATCGTTCGGGAACACCAGCGCGTCGAGATCGGCTGGACGTGGGTGGGCCTCGAGCACCAGCGGACGGCCGTGAACACCGAGGCCAAGTACCTCATGCTCAGGCACGCGTTCGAGACCTGGGGATGCATGCGAGTCGAGTTCAAGACCGCGCGCACGAATCTCAAGTCCCAGAACGCCATGCGCCGGCTGGGCCTCGTCGAGGAAGGCACGTTCCGCAAGTGGATGTTCAACGACGACGGAACGATTCGCGACTCGGTGTGGTTCAGCTGCGTCGACGACGAGTGGTCGGCGATGAAGGCGCGCCTCGAGGGTTTCCTGGCGAAGTAGCGAGGATCGTGCGCGCAGCCGTATCGTCCGCGCTACGCCACCTTCGCGAGCGCGTCCCTCACCTCGTGACCGCTGCCGACCTTGTGCGAGCGCAGCGACGTCGCGAGCAGCAGCTTGAGCGTCTCGCGGTCCACCGTGACGCCCTTCGCCCTGGCGTCCTGCTCGATCGCGTCCAGCAGCCGCGCGAGCACGGTCGGGAGGTGCTCGGGCGTGCCGCTCCAGTTCGCTTGCACGTAGTTGCCGATCCGCTCGTGCTGTTCCTTGGCGAATGACGCGAGCGCACGAACGGCTTCGATCGTCACCGAGGCGGTATTGGGCAGCAGCATGCCTTGGCTCGAGACCCGGCGGTGCTTGAAGACGTAGATCAGCACCGCGGCCGTGATGAAGAGATTAGCGACGATGAACATCACGATCAGCGAGTTCACGGGAACCTCCGGGGCGAAGCCTCTCCCGGTCTATCGGCCGTTCGCTCCCGGCGATTGAGCGCCGGAGTGACGGCGTACGGCCGCGGCCACGATCTCGGGCCGCAGGCGAAGCAACCAATGGCCCACGCGCGGCAGCACCTCGACGCGCGCGGTGGGGAGCGCGGGCGAGAGCCAGTCCACGTGGCGCGCGGGCGGGGTCACCTGGTCCATCTCCCCAGCCAGCACCGTGAGCCGCGCCGCGAGCGAGGGCAGTGACCGCTCGAGCCACGCCATGTCCGCCGCCAGCGTGCGGAAGTTGCGTGCGCTCGCGTGCAGCTGGGACGGGACGTAGGCGAACGCGCGCGACGCGCTCCAGCCGCGCGGCGGCCGCTCGGGGTGCCACGCCTGCGCGCGAAGCGGCAGGCCGAACGGCAGGAGCGATAGCGCGATGAACTGGAACAGCACGCGACCCGCCGGCTCGCCCACGAGCGGTGCCGAGGCGTAGCGCGAGTTCCGCGGGTCGATGGTGGTACACGGTGCCACGGCCACGACGTGCGACACCAGCTCCGGTGAATCGAGCGCGGCCCGAAGCGCCACCGCGGCGCCATAGGAGTGGCCCACGAGCGTCACGCGCTCGAGTCCCCGTGCGCGGAGCAGCGCGGTCAGGGCCGCGGCGTTCTCGGCCAGCCCGAGCGGGCCCGCAGGTGCCTCGCTCCAGCCGTGACCGGGCCGGTCGAGCGCCAGCACCGTGTGGTCGCGCGCCAGGTCGCAGATCAGCTCGGACGAGAAGTCCTGCCACGTGCCGTTGGCGCCGTGCACCAGCACCACCGCCGGCCCCTCGCCGGTGCGCGTGAAGTGCAGCCGGGAGCCGCCCAGCTCGATGCGATCCCCGGCGAGCGGGAACCGCCGCCGCACCCACGCGGCATAGGCCGCATGCGCGACGGGCAGCAGCGCCACTCCCACGAGCGAAGGCAACAGCATGGCCGGAGTGATCATAACGCGGTTATCGGCCGGTCGGCGCGACGCTCCATCGCCTCGCCCACCGACCGCTTCACGCCTCGCGGGGATCGGTGATGTCGGGGTCCAGCTGATACTCGGCGATGGCCTGCGCTGCGGCCTCGGGCTTCACCTTGCCGTCCTGCGCGAGCGCGTGCAGCGTGGCCACCACGATGTGCTCGGCATCGGTCTCGAAGTGGCGTCGTAACGCCTCGCGCGTGTCGCTGCGGCCGAAGCCGTCGGTGCCGAGCGCCACGAAGCGATTCGTGATCCAACGTGCGGGCATGTCGTTCACCGATTTCACCCAGTCGCTCGTCACCACGACCGGTCCCTCGGCGCCCGCGAGCGCCTGCGCCACGTACGGCACCCGCGGCGTCTTCGTGGGATGCAGCCGATTCCAGCGCTCCACCGCGAGCGCGTCGTTCCGAAGCTGCTGCGCGCTCGTCATGCTCCACACGTCGGCGGCGACTCCCCACTTCTCCGCCAGCATCTCCTGCGCACGCAGCGCCTGCAGCATGAGCGGTCCGCTGCCGAAGAGTTGCGCCTGCACCTTGTGCCGGTTCTCGGAGCGGCGGTAGAGGTAGAGACCCTTCAGGAGCCCTTCGTCCACGCCGTCGGGCTTGGGCGGCATGGAGTAGTCCTGGTTGTAGAGCGACAGGTAGTAGAAGATGTCCTCGCCCTGCTCGAACATGCGACGCAGGCCGTGCTTCACCAGCGCCGCCACCTCGTACGCGAACGCCGGGTCGTACGCGATGCAGTTCGGCACCGCGCTCGCGAGCAGGTGGCTGTGGCCGTCCTCGTGCTGCAGCCCCTCGCCGTTCAGCGTGGTCCGGCCGGCCGTTGCACCGAGCAGGAACCCGCGGCCGCGCGCGTCACCGAACGCCCAGATCTGGTCCATCGTGCGCTGGAAGCCGAACATGGAATAGAAGATGTAGAACGGGATCATCGTCTGGCCGTGCGTCGCGTACGACGTTCCGGCAGCCGTGAACGACGCGACCGAGCCGGCCTCGGTGATGCCCTCCTCCAGCAGCTGCCCGTCGGCCTTCTCGGTGTAGGACAGCACGAGCTTGGAGTCCACGGGCTCGTAGCGCTGGCCGAACGGCTGGTAGATGCCGACCTCGCGGAACAGCACCTCCATGCCGAACGTGCGCGCCTCGTCGGGGATGATGGGCACGACGCGCTTGCCGTATGCCGGGTCGCGCATGAGATTGCGCACGATCTTCCCGAACACCATGGTCGTGGACACGGCCTGGTTCTCGCCCGTGCCGCCATCGAACTCGGCGAACGTCTTGGGGGCCGCGGCGGCCAGCGGCTTCGAGCGCACGACACGCTTCGGTACGCAGCCGCCGAGCGTATTGCGCCGTTCGAGCAGGTAGCGCACCTCGGGGCTGTCGGGGCCGGGGTGGAAGAACGCCGCCTCGGGGATCTTCCGGTCGGGGATCGGCAGCTCGAGCGTGTCGCGGAACTTCTTGAGCTCCTCCAGGTCGAGCTTCTTCTTCTGGTGCGTGATGTTGCGCGCTTCGGCCCCGGTGCCGAGCGTCCAGCCCTTCACCGTCTTGGCGAGGATCACGGTGGGGCGTCCCTTGTGCGCCACGGCGGCCGCGTACGCCGCGTACACCTTGCGGTAGTCGTGCCCGCCCCGGCGCAGGCGCTTGATCTGGTCGTCCGACAGGTTCGACACCAGCTCCAGGAGCTTCGGCTCCGTGCCGAAGAAGTGCTCGCGTATGTACCCGCCGGTCTCCACGACGTACTTCTGCCAGTCGCCGTCCACGGTCTCGTTCATGCGCTCGACCAGGAGGCCGTCATAGTCCTGCGCCAGCAACGCGTCCCATTCGCGCGCCCAGATGACCTTGATGACGTTCCAGCCGGCGCCGGTGAACACGGCCTCCAACTCCTGGATGATCTTGCCGTTGCCGCGCACCGGGCCGTCGAGGCGCTGCAGGTTGCAGTTGATGACAAACGTGAGGTTGTCGAGCCCCTCGCGCGACGCCAGCGTGAGCGCGCCGGTGGCCTCGGGCTCGTCCATCTCGCCGTCACCCAGGAACGCCCACACGCGCGAGTTCGAGGTGTCCGCGAGGCCGCGCGCCGCGAGGTAGCGGTTGAAGCGCGCCTGGTAGATGGCGTTCATGGGCCCGAGCCCCATGCTCACCGTGGGGAACTCCCAGAACTCGGGCATCAAGCGCGGGTGCGGGTAGGAGGACAGCCCCTCGCCGCGCTTCACCTCGCGGCGGAAGTGCTCGAGCTGGGCTTCGCTCAACCGGCCCTCGAGGAACGCGCGCGAATAGATACCGGGAGCGGCGTGGCCCTGGAAGAAGATCTGGTCGCCGGAGCCACCGTCGTCCTTGCCGCGGAAGAAGTGGTTGAAGCCCACTTCATAGAGGCTCGCCGCCGAGGCGTACGTGGACAAGTGGCCGCCCAGCCCCGAGAACTTCGCGTTCGCGCGCACCACCATCGCCGCGGCGTTCCAGCGGATGATCCGGCGGATGCGCTTCTCCATCTCCTCGTCGCCGGGGAACGGCGGCTCCTGCTCGGGCGAGATGGTGTTGATGTATCGCGACTGGACAAGTCCAGGCAATCCCACGTGGAGCTGGCGAGCGCGCTTCAAGACGCGGCGCAGCAGGAAGTCGGCGCGCTCGCGGCCCTGGGATTCCACGACGCCGTCCAACGCCTCGAGCCACTCGCGCGTCTCGATGGGATCACTGTCGGGCAGCTGCCGTTTGAATCCTAGCTCGAGGTTCAGGTGGAAGCGCTCGGATTCCCGGCGGTCGTTGATCGAGGAGGGATCGGGCTTGGCGATGGTCATGAGCTCTTAGGTCCTGCCGCCGGGTTGAGTTGGTCTTTGAGGCCCGCGCCGTGCCGAGGGGCGCCCAGGCGCGGGCACGGGCGCGGAGCCAGGGGCCCGGCTCCGCCGGGAGGTGGCCGTCATCAGCGAACCGGTGTTTGAACCCACGAAGAATAGCCCCTTGGGCCCTCGGGTCAACCCGCCGCGACGGCTCCTGCAGAAGACGGGGGAACGGCCGTCCGGGGCTGGGGTATGCATCGGCGACGGGGTGGTCGCGAAGAGGTTGCTCAAACTCGTGTAGGAGGCACTGAATGAACTTCATGAGACGAGTGCCGTGGATCGCGGTGGTTTGGCTCGGCTTCACCGCGGGCGGTGCCGAGGCGGGTGGCCCAAGTGTCATCAACACGACCGCGCCCGCGCTCATCCAGTTGGTGGGTGCGACGGGAGGAGTCCCCGACGTTGCGACCGGAAGGTTCACAGTCGTGGCTCGTGATGTCGCTGCCAATCCGATCAGGGGCGCCTACGTCATAATCGACTTCACGGATTGCGCCGACGTCACGATCTGTGCCGACCAGATGGACCCGGAAGCTCTCACCGACTGCGCGTACAAGAACGTTCGCAAGTTCACGAACGGGCTCGGGGAGGTCACGTTCACGATTCTCGGTGGCAGCATCGGTGCGGGCCAAGCGTCGTTGCTGTCGCTGTGGGGCCGAGCGAAGATCTTCGTGAACGGCGCGCTGATGGCGACGCCGAGCGTGGCCACCTACGACCTGGATGGCAGCGGGGGCGTAGGTGCGGGCGACCTGTCCGCGTGGCTCACCGACTTTGGGAGCGGCGAGAGCCGGGCGCGCTCCGACTTCGACGGCAGCGGTTCGATCGGTGCGGAGGATCTGTCCGCCTGGCTCTCCGTGTTCGGTGCGGGGACGTCCACCGAGTCCTGCCCGGCGAGCTGTCCCTAGAAAGCTGACCCGTTCGAACGGCTTCACGAGACGCCCGTCAGAGTCCCCGCAGGATGTCGCTCGCGTCCGGGAGGCCGGACTCTACGCGCACCTCGCGGAACACGGCGTGACGCGCGGCATCGATCATCGGCGCCTCGAGCGGCCACACGAGCGTGTGCGACCAGACGCGCGGCGCGAACGGTTCCTGGTCGAGCAGCGGATGGAGCCCGTGGTCGAGTCGCACGACCATCGGCGCCAGATACTCGACGAGCGGGCGGCGGAAAAAGCTCGCGGCCTGCGCGCGGTCGCCGAGCAGCAGCGCGGCTCGCGCCCCGAGCGCGTATCCTCCCAGATGTAACACAGTCGAGTT
>JAHFBX010000077.1 GCA_023249815.1 Candidatus Eiseniibacteriota bacterium | reverse complement strand
GGGGGGCGGCCGCGCCGGTTCTGGCAACAATCGCACCGGCCGGAACGGTCACGACCTGGTCGTGCGCATCCCTCCCGGCACGGTGGTGAAGGTCGCGGAGAGCGGCGAGATCATCGCCGACATGGTCTCCCCCGGCGAGCGCTTCCGCGCCGCGCGCGGCGGGCGGGGCGGACGGGGCAATGCGCGCTTCGCGACCGCGACGCACCAGGCGCCGCGCCGCGCCGACCCGGGCGAGGAGGGCACCGAGCGCACGGTGGAACTCGAGTTGAAGCTGATCGCCGACATCGGCCTGGTGGGGCTTCCCAATGCCGGGAAGTCCACGCTGCTCTCACGCATCAGCCGCGCCCGACCCAAGGTGGCGGACTATCCGTTCACCACGCTCGAACCCAACCTGGGCATCGTCGCGATGGACGCCGAGCGCACGTTCGTCGTGGCCGACCTGCCGGGACTGATCGAAGGCGCGAGCCAGGGCAAGGGGCTGGGACTCCAGTTCCTTCGCCATGTCGAACGCACGCGCGTGCTGGTGTTCCTGCTCGACGTCTCGGGCGACGATCCGCGGGGCGAACTCACGCTCCTCGAACGCGAGATCGCGGACTACAGCGCGACACTTGCGGAGAAGCCGCGCCTCGTCGTGCTGAGCAAGGCCGATCTCCTGCCCCTCGAGCAACGGAGCGGCGCCGGCGCGAGGCTCGGCCTACCTGAGGCACGATTGATCAGCGCGCACAGTGGCGAGGGCGTGCGCGACCTGCTGGAAGCGCTGTGGGTGATGCTGCCCACGGTCGCGAGCCAGGAGACTTCGGAAGCGGGCGGGCACGATGGCGAATGACGCCCCGAGCGGCCGCGACTTCGCCGGCAAGAAGGACTACGTTCGCCAGCTCGAGCAGCGCCGCGATCCCGAGGCGCTCGCATTGCTCGTCCAGTGCCTGAGCGACGAGTCGGGCTATCTGAGGGACCTGGCGGAAGGCGCACTGCTCCGCCTGGGCGGCCGCGCCGCGGAGCTCGTGCTGCCGCTCCTGGACCAGGGACTGTGGTATTCCCGTTCGAGCGCGGCGAGATTGCTCGGCGGGCTTCGCCATGCGCCGGCCGTGGCGCCGCTGCTGGGTCGCGCCGAGGATCCGGTCGAGAACGTGGCGCGCGAGGCGTTCGTGGCGCTCGCCGCGCTCGCGCGCTCCGGAGCCAGCACGCGGATCGCGTGGGAGATCCACCGCCTGCCCGCCGAGCGCCGGCTCACCCGGTTGGCACGATTGCGGCATGTGGATCGCGCGGTGGCGACCCGGGTCGAGCAATTGATGGGACTCGAACGGGTCACGACAGCGGCCGACCCCGACACGCTTCGTGATGACGCCCCCGGGATGCCAGCCCCGGAGGAGGGAGCCCATTGGCAGACCACGAACCCCCCACGCAGCCAGACCCCAACGCCCACGGACGGAGGCGGGCCATCGTCGCGCTGAGCGGAACGCTCGAGGCGGCTGCCGCCATGCCGCGCACGCTGGCGCCGGAGGACGCAGGCTATCCCGCGGGCCTGCACGCACTCGCGGATCGCCCGCGCCGACTCCACGTACGAGGCGCCGCACTGCCCGCGCCGGAGCGCGCGGTCGCCATCGTCGGCGCGCGCGCGGCCACGCCGTACGGCCGCGACATGGCCGAACGCCTGGCACGCGACCTGGCGAGTGGCGGTGTCACGATCGTGAGCGGGCTCGCGCGCGGCATTGACGCCGCCGCCCATCTCGGAGCGCTCTCGGCGCCCGGCCACACCGTGGCCGTGATCCCCTCGGCGCTCGACCGCGTCACGCCGGCGTCGCACGCGGCACTCGCCGAGCGCATCGCGGAATCCGGAGCGGTGGTGAGCGAGGTCGACATCGGCGGACCGTTCGGTCGCGGCGCGTTCGTGAAGCGCAATCGCCTGATCGCCGCGATGGCCGGCGTCACCGTGGTGGTGGAAGCCTCCGCAGAGAGTGGCGCGCTCGCGACGGCCTCGGTGGCGCGCTCGCTCGGGCGCACCGTGCTCGCGGTGCCCGGGGACGTGGATCGCCCGGGCTCGCGCGGCACGCTCGCGCTGCTTCGCGCCGGCGCCAGGCCGTGCGCGGACGCCGGCGACGTGTGGGCCGCACTCGGGACGATCGCGGACCTCGACGACCCGGACTCGCGCCTCCACGCCCAGCTCGGTGCATCGCCTCGGGGCGTCGAGGAACTGTCGGTCGCATGCGGCACGGAACCGGGCGAGACGCTCGCGCGGTTGCTGCGCATGGAATGGAGCGGGCTCGCCACCGCCCATCCGGGCGGACGCTGGTCGGAGCGTCGCTGATGCGCGCCGATCACCGCGCCCAGACGCTGCTGCTCCGGGGCGTCGCGGGAGCGCTCCGATTCACGCCGCGACCGCTGGCACTCGCCGGCGGTGCCGCACTCGGCACGCTGCTGCGCCTCGTGGGCGTCCGCCGCGCCGTCGCGATGGAGAACCTCGAGCGGGCGTTTCCAGGCCACGACGACACCTGGCGACGATCGGTGTTGGCTGCGCATTACCGCGAGCTCGGCCGCGTCGCGGCGGACTACGCGCGGATGCCGGAGCTCGTACGCGCGCCGCGCGAGCAGGTGTTCGCGCCGTGGATCGGCGAGGAGCACATCCACGCCGCGCGCGCGCGCGGCAAGGGCGTGCTGTTCGTGACCGGTCACTTCGGGCATTTCGAGCTGCTCGGTGCGGTCGTGGGCCAGATGATGCCGATGGCGGTCATGGTGAAGCCGTTGTCGAACCCGGGCGCGGACGACTGGCTCTGGAAACTGCGCTCGAGCGTCGGCGTCGAGCAGCTCCCGATCGGCGCCGGTGTGCGCGGGGCGCTCAAGCGTTTGCGCGCCGGCGGCGCGGTGGCGATGCTCGCCGACCAGGACGCGCGGCGCGACGGCGTGTTCGTGCCGTTCTTCGGCACGCCCGCGAGCACGCCCACGGGGCCGGCGTGGCTGTCGCTCGCCAGCGGCGCGCCGCTCGTGTTCGGCACCTGCCTGCGCGGGCCGGCCGGCCGCTACGAGGCACGCTTCCTGCCGCCGATCCTGCCGGTCGGCGAGGCCGGCGACGCGCAGGCCGTGTACGAGCTCACCCGGAGACACACCGCGCTCCTCGAGCACGCCATCTGTGAACGGCCGGAGGCGTGGTTCTGGCTCCACAAGCGTTGGAAGACCGCGCCGCGAGCGAGGGGGGAGTCGGCGTTCGACGATCCGCCGCCGAGCGAACCCCTCCTGGCGCCGGACGAGGAAGAAGCGCACTGATGCACCGATTCGAACTGCGGGTGCGCTACGCCGACGTGGACGCGATGGGCTGGGTCTACTACGGCCATTACCTGCGCTGGTTCGAGATCGGCCGCGCCGAGCTCATGCGATCCATGGGCCGGAGCTACCGGGACGTGGAGGTACGAGACGGCGTGCTGCTGCCGGTGCTCGATGCGCGCTGCCGCTACTTCCGGGGCGCGCGCTACGACGAGCGCGTCACGCTCGAGACCGGTGTGCTCGACGTGGGACGCGCGTCGCTCCGCTTCGGCTACCGCGTGCTCGGCGAGGATGGCGCGCGGTGCGCGCTCGGCTACACCGAGCACTGCGCCGTGGATCGCGAGGCGCGGCCCGTGCGGCCGCCGGCGGAGCTCGCGGCGCTGCTCGCCGCCGCGCCGCGCGCGGACGAAGAGCTGCAGAAGACGTTCGGCCGCGGCGTCGAGGCGCGACGCTAAGTTCGCCGGTCAGCGCTCCCCGCGCGCCTTCTCGACCGGGGGGTGACTCGTGAAGCCGATCGTATCGGGCTTCTCGGCACCGGCGCCGGGCACGGTGATGATCCCGAACTGCTTTTCGTAGTTGCCAAGGTTCTGCTCGAGGGCCGCGAGCAGGCTCTTCGCGTGCTGCGGGGTCATGATGATGCGCGCGAACACGCGCGGTTTTTGGAGTCCGGGCATAGCGCGCGCGAAGTCGAGGATCACCTCGGACGGCGAGTGCGCGATGAACACGAGGTTCGAGTAGATGCCCTCGGCCTCGCGCTCGTTCAACCCGATCTCGAACGTAGGGCCGGGCGGTGGCTGTTCCAATGGAATCTCCGTTCGCGAGAGGAGGCCAGGGGGGAAGGGAGGCTAGGCAGGGACGGCGGATGCGGTCAAGGCCAAGGGGGAGTCGGCCGATACCTCGGGCGGAGCCCTGTCATGCAACCCACCGCCTCGAGACCCGAGCCCGCCTCACCCGAGCCCGCGCCCGACGTCGAGGCGCTGCGGGCGCTGCTCGAGTGCGAGGCTGACCTGGATGCGCTCGAGCGCGGGTTGCTCGCGGCCGCCGTCCACCCCGCCACGGGGGGCGCGGAGGCTGCCTGGTGGATGCGATGGGACGAGCGCCGCGGTCGGCTCGAAGGCTGGCGCGCGGCGGACGAGCCGCAGCGTGACGTCCCGCTCGCGAGTGCGATCGCGCTCGCGCGCCGTGCGCCGCCCTCGGTGTCGCCCGAGAGCGAACTCCTGCGCGCCTGGTCGCGCGAGGTGAAGGACCTGGTCGGCGCGTGCGAGGTGGCGTGGCGCACCGGTTCGCCCGCGCAGGGTCCAGGAGGCGATCTCGAGAACGCCCCGTGGTCGGCGAGCGAGCGGATCGCGGCGGTGCCACTCCGTCGCGGGCCGCGCTATCATGGCATGCTGGTCCTGGCGCTCCCCGGGAGGCCCGATCGCGACCCGCAGCTCGCGTGGCTCGCCATCGCCGCGAATGCGGCGCTGGCCGCGCAGGAACGGACGGCCGAAGCCAGGCGCCGCGCGCGACAGGCCGCGGCCCTCGCCGAGTTCGCGAAGGCTTGTGTCGGCGCCACGAATGTCGCCGAGACGCTGCACGCGCTGGCGCGTCTTGCGGCGCAATCGCTTCAGGTCCGGCACGCGGCCGTCTACCGCCGGCGTGACGACGGCTCGCTGTCGCTCGAGGTGGCGCATGGTCCCGCGCCGTCTCGCGAACGGGAGGCGCGCGCACTGCAGATCCCGGCGGCCGAGGTGGCGCGCGCGAGCCGTTCGCTCTCCGGCGTCGGCGCGAGCGAGTTGCCCGGCCCCGAGACGGAGGGCGCGGGGGAGGTGAGCGTGTGGGCGCTCCAGCCGCTCCAAGCCTATGGACGTTCGCTCGGTGTGCTCGCGGCGTGGGATGGCCCCGAGCGCCCTCCCGGTTCGCACGAGTGGGAACGCGGCGACCTCGACACGCTGGCAACGCTCGCCGATCACGCGTCGCTGTTGCTGGAACACGGCCGGCGTCTCGAGGAACTGGCGGCCGCCGAGCGGCGGCGCGAGGACCTGGCGACGAGGCTTCGCGAGCAGGACCAGCTCGCAGCGATGGGCGAGCTCGCCGGACGTGTGGCCGAGGACGCGCGCCAGCCGCTCGCTTCGATGGCGGCGCTCGCGACGCGCGCGCTCGGCGAACTCGCGGAGGACGACCCGAGGCGGCGCTACCTAGAGGCTGTGCGCCACGAGGCCGAACGGCTCGAGGCCCTGCTCGAGAGCCAGAAGGACTACGCCAAGCTCGAACGGCCGCGTCTGAAGATGGAGGGACTGAACGAGCTGGCGCAGGAGGCCCTGCGGACGATGGCCGAATCGTTCTCGCGCCGGCGCGTGCGACTGGTCAAGAAGCTCGCGCCAGGTCTGCCCACGCTGCTGCTCGATGCCGCTCGCATCCGGCGCGTCATCGAGAACATCCTGACCTGCGTCCTCGAGGCGATGCCCACGGGCGGCCGCATGCGCATCGAGACCCGTCGCTCCGGCACGTTCGTGGTACTGGAGGTCGTGCACGATCGCGCGAGGCTCGAGGGCGACGTGCTCGAGCGGCTGTTCGTCCCGTTCGGGGGTGCGCTCGCGAACGGTGCGGCGCTCGGGCTCGGCGTGGCGCACCAGATCGTGCGCGAGCACGGCGGCGAGATCCGCGTGCGCTCCGAGGACGAGTGGAGCACGGTGTTCGCGGTGACGCTGCCCGTGCTCGACAACCAGGATCGCCGACGCGGAAGCGACCGGCGCTCGGTGCGCTCCGAGCGGCGTCGGCGGCGACCCGAGGAGTGATCTCTCTCGCGCGTCGCGAACTGCGATCCGAGCTTCGCCGGCACCGCTTCGCGCGCCCGCGCAATCCTCCAAGTCTGCGTCGTGGCGAGGTTTGACGCTGGCTCCGCGGACGTGGTACAGGATTCAGCTGGTCGGGTCCGACCCGGTCCCACAGGCTTCGCCACCCTAGCTCAGTTGGTAGAGCACGTGACTGAAAATCACGGTGTCCCCAGTTCGATTCTGGGGGGTGGCACCATCGGCCGTCACGGTGCATTGCGACTCGAGTTTCCGGTCGAGTGACCGTGCGACGCAGCAGTCGGAGCTGGTGTAGCTCAGCTGGTAGAGCACGTCACTCGTAATGACGGGGTCACCGGTTCGATTCCGGTCACCAGCTCCATTACAGCACGAAGCCGCGAGCGGATCTCGCTCGCGGCTTTCGCGCGGGATGACACGGTCAGTGGAGTGCGGGGCCGGCGCTGGTCTTTCGATGCGGTGGCGCCAGCACGGCCAAGCAGCGCTTCAGCCGTGTCTCGAGATCCAACCCCGCGGTCGGGCCACACTCGTCCAACGCGAAGCGCGCTTCGCCCAGAGTGACGCCGAGTCTGCGAAGCCACGGGATGACATCGTCGCCTTCGCGGGCCTCTTCGGACTTCTCGGCCCGGCGCTTCGTCGCGGCGAGCTTCGCCTGCTCGCGCTTGTGCTGCACGAACTGCCTCCCGTAAGTGCGCTCCGCCTCCAATTGGTTGTGCGCACGGCAGCGCAGTCGGATGTTGTTCGCCTCCGAACCGCCGCCCCTGGCCACGGGCTGGACGTGGTTCCACTCCAGTCGTCCTCGCTCACGGCAGCGCGTGCCGTCGTCACTCGTGAACGTGCACTGCCCGCCACCGCGTTCCCAGACCTGCCGCTTCACTTCGTTTGAGATGTGTCGAACCGACCTGGAGCGCCGTGCGGTACGCGGCCGGTCCGTCGCCCCGAACTTGCGCTTCTCCAGCCGCGCGACCAGCAGGTCGAGTCCAAGCTCAAGGATCTGGAGCTCGCCGGGAACGGGCTTGCGATGCCCCAGCAGGTCCTTCGCTTGGCGAAGTTTCTCGTACATGGCGCCGCTCATCGTGAGACGGAGCCTGTAGTGGTCCGGCCCGATCGGGGTCACGCCGGGGGCCTTTGCAATTTCCTGAAGGTGCCCTGGGGCACCTTGTGCCTCCGTTAGTACCGCAGCTGTCGTGCCGCCCGACTCGACCAGCGTCAAGGGCTGGGCGATCGGCTCGACTCTCGTCTCGACCGCCTGCTGTGGGCAGCGGGAAGCCAGCAGTTCCTCGACCTCGAACCGGGTCCTGAACGCGGTAGCGGACAGCGGCGACTCCGCGCTCTCTGGCGTGAGATGCGGCGCGAGCAGATTGACGACGCTGAGGCAGAGTGCACCCTCCGCAACGCGTTCGAGGAGTGCTGGGAAGTCCCGCGCGGCCCGCGCGGCCTGGATCCGCTTCTTGGCCGCGTCGTGTGACAGATGCAGCCCGTGCACACAATAGGCGTGCATCGAGGCATAGCCGGCGTCCCGATAGAGCCGCCGTGCCTCGACCTCGGCGAGGTGCGCGAGCACGAGAGCCAGAAAGTCGCGCTCCCGCGCGAGGTTTGTCTTGAGCCCGCACAGCAGGGCACCGTCCGTGAGATGCGCGAGAGAATACCTGTTCATGTCCCTGATCTCCTTCGAAGCCGGTGGCATCGGGGGCTTGAAGGCAGCGGGGCAGCATCATTTCTAGCACGCCTGAATTCGGCGCCCACAGTTGAATGCAGAGCCCGAAAGTCGACGCGTCACGACAACTTTGCTGGGCTTGCTCCTATGAGGTCAGCCATTGAGCTCACAGGAGGCATGACGCGGATCTGTGGCGGGGGAGAAGCGTTCGAGAAGAACGCCTCCGCATGGTCGTCAAGTGGAAAAGCGCACGCAACGCCCACCTTGGCCATCCAACCTCCAGCCATCGCCCTTCGGAGCCGATGAATCGTGCAGGTCCCCACGCCCGTTTCGCCGCGCTGCGCGCCCGCTTCGCGCGTGACCCGCATCACTTCCCCGGATTCCACCCCTCGCGTATCGTGCCCACTCATGTCGAATGGCCTGATGATCTCCGTCGCCGGCGTGCGTGGCATCGTCGGCGAATCGCTCGATCCCGCCGTCGTCGCGCGCTTCGCCGCCGCCTTCGCGCGAAGCCTGCCCGGTGACGGACCGGTGGTGCTCGGCCGCGATGCGCGCATCACCGGTCCCATGGTGCGATTGGCCGCGTGCGCCGGCCTGAATGCCGCGGGACGCGACGTCGTGGACCTGGGGCTCGCGACCACTCCCACGACGCAGCTCGCGGTGGAGCATCTCCACGCGGCCGGCGGCGTGATCCTCACGGCCAGCCACAATCCGGCGCCGTGGAACGCGCTCAAGTTCCTGAGCGCGCGCGGCGAGTTCCTCGGTCCGCAAGCCGGCGCCGAAGTGAAGGATCGCTACGAGAACGACCGCGACCTGTGGGCCAGCTGGGATCGCGTCGGCGCCGTGCGCGAGGAATCGAACGCGCTGGAGTGGCACCTCGATCGTGTCCTCACGCTCCCGCACGTCAACGTGGACGCCATCCGCAAGCGCAAGCTCCACGTCGTCGTGGACGGCTGCGCGAGCGTCGGCGGCGTGGCGCTGCCGGCGTTACTCGAGCGATTGGGCGCGCGCGTGACGAAGCTCGACTGCGAGCCCAACGGCCACTTCACGCGTGAGCTGGAACCGCTCCCCGAGCACCTCGGAGCGCTTGGCAAGGCCGTGCGCGAAGCGGGCGCCGATCTAGGTATCGCCGCCGACCCCGATGCCGACCGCGCCGCGTTCGTGGACGCAGCGGGAGTGCCGCTCGGTGAGGAATACACCGTTGCACTCGGAACGCGAGTCGCCCTCGCGACGCAGAAGGGCCCGGTGGTGACAAACCTGAGCACCTCTCGTATGCTCGAAACGGTGTGCGAGAAGGTAGGAGTGCCGCTCCATCGCACGCCCGTCGGCGAGGCGCACGTGGTCGAAGCGATGCACGCGCGACACGCCGTGGCGGGCGGCGAGGGCAATGGCGGCATGATCCTTCCGGCCGCGCACCACGGTCGCGATGCGCTCGTGGCGATGGCGCTCGTGGCCCAGGCGATGAGCCCGGGTGCGACGCTCCGCGAGCTGGCCGACACGCTGCCGCGCTACGTGATGATCAAGGACAAGCTCGCCCGGCCGCAGGAGCCATGGGAAGGCGCCGCGGAGCGGCTGCGTCGGGCGTTCGCAGGCTGGGGCCTCGAGTCCAGCGACGGTCTGCGATTCGCGCGCGGCGAGGCATGGGTACACGTGCGTCCCTCCGGAACGGAACCGGTGGTGAGGGTGATCGCAGAATCACCCGAGGCGGGCGAGACGCGCGCGATCGTGGACCAGGCGCGCCGAGCGATGGACGCGGCGAGCGGGAGGTAGCGGGATGTGCGGCATCGTCGGGTACGTCGGCCATCGGGAGTGCCTGCCCATCTTGATCGAGGGCCTGAAGCGCCTCGAGTACCGGGGCTACGACTCCGCCGGCGTGGCGCTGCACGGCGAGGGCGCGCTCCAAGTGGTGAAAGCGGCCGGCAAGATCCGCCAGCTCGAGGCGAAGCTGCTCGACCACCCGGTGAAGGGACGTTTCGGCATCGCGCACACGCGCTGGGCCACGCACGGCGAGCCGAACGACACGAACGCGCATCCGCACACGGACGAGACGCACCAGGTGGCGCTCGTGCACAACGGCATCATCGAGAACTTCGCCACACTGAAGAGCGCGCTGATCTCCGAAGGGCACGTGTTCACGACGGACACCGACACCGAGGTGCTCGCCCACCTGATCGAGAAGTACCTGAAGCGCGGATCCAAGCTCGAGCGCGCGGTGGGCGCGGCGCTGCGCGACGTCGAAGGCACGTACGGGCTGGTCGTCATGTGCGCGTCGG
>JAHFBX010000349.1 GCA_023249815.1 Candidatus Eiseniibacteriota bacterium | reverse complement strand
TCGGCGCGCCCGGCGCCGCGGCGGCGTGCGCGGCGGCGGCCGCGGCGCTGGCCGAGCTTGCGGACTGGCGCGCCGAAGGGGTTAAATCCGCCGTTCAATCGCTCGCTCCCGTCCTGGGCGTCAAGGGCCGCGCGCTCTACGAGCCCATCCGCGCGGCGCTCACCGGGCGCACGCACGGTCCCGAGCTGCCGCTGATCGCGGAGCTGCTCGGCCGCGAGCGTTGCGTCACGCGGCTCGAACGAGCCGGCGAGACACGTGCGAACGACTGAGCTGCCGCCGCCCCGAGATTCGCGGGACGCCACCCGAACACGTCATGGAGGAAGTGGACGATGAAGGTTGCGGTGCTCATGGGAGGGCGCTCGAGCGAGCGCGAGATCTCGCTGCGCACGGGGCAGGGATGCGCGCAGGCGCTTCGGAACCTCGGGCACGACGTCACGTCGGTGGACGCGGCGGACGGTTCGGTCCTGCCTGCGGGCAAAGAGGAGGCGGGGGCGCCCAAGCGCGACGCCGTGCTCAAGCTGCCCGTCTCGGCGATGCTCGACTGCGTGCAGTCGCCGGCCGTGCGCGACAGTGACCTCGTGTTCATCGCGCTCCACGGCACGTATGGCGAGGACGGCACCATCCAGGCGGCGCTCGAGCTCGCCGGCAAGGCGTACACGGGCTCGGGTGTGCTGGCGAGCGCCGTGGCGATGGACAAGGCGATGAGCAAGCGCGTGTTCGAGCGCGAGGCCATCCCCACGCCGCACTGGATGCTGCTCGAGGCCGGTGTGCCCGGACGCACGCTCGACACCAGCCTGCTCGGCGGCTACCCGCTCATCGTGAAGCCGAATGCCGAGGGCTCCACCGTGGGGCTTTCGATCGTTCGGCACCCGTCCGAACTGGACCCGGCGCTCGAGAAGGCGGCGCGCCACGACCACCAGGTGCTCGTGGAGCAGTACATCGAGGGCCGCGAACTCACCGTGGCGGTGGTGGGCGAGGAGGCCTACCCGGTCGTGGAGATCAAGCCGAAGAGCGGCTTCTACGACTACGAGGCCAAGTACACGAAGGGCAAGACCGAGTACTTGTGCCCGGCGCCGCTCGAGAAGGAGCTGGCGCGCCACCTACGTGAGCTCGCCGTGGAATGCGCCGCGGTGCTGGGCTGCCGCGGCGCGGTGCGCGTGGACTTCCGGCTCTCGGAGGAGGACGAGCCCTACGTGCTCGAACTCAACACCGTGCCTGGTATGACGCCGACGAGCCTCGTGCCCATGGCGGCGCAGGCGAAGGGGCTCTCCTACGACCAGCTGGTGGGCCGCATCGTGGACCTGGCGCGCGCCGACATGCGCACCGCGCGCGCTTCCGCACACTAGACGAGATCGCGCGGTTCGCACCGCGCAACGCGAACTCCGAAACCCTCATCCGCCCTTAAGTCCCCCGGAGACTCCATGGATCGCACGCTGACTTTCCTCAAGGACCTCGTGGACGCGCACGGCGTGCCCGGCAACGAGGAAGACGTCGCCAAGGTGATGCAGCAGTACCTGAAGGGCGTGGGCCCGATCAGCAAGGACCGCCTCGGCAGCTTCATCTGCGAGAAGGTGGGCGACGCCAAGGGCCCGAAGGTCATGCTCGCTGGCCACCTGGACGAGGTGGGCTTCATGGTGCGGTCCATCACCAAGGAGGGCTTCGTCCGCTTCCTGGGACTGGGCGGCTGGTGGGGTCACGTCGTGCTCGGGCAGCGGCTCATCATCAAGACGCGCCAGGGCGACGTGCTGGGCGTCGTGGGCAGCAAGCCGCCGCACGAGCTGCGCGAGGACGATCGTAAGAAGGTGCTCGAGTTGAAGGACATGTACATCGACGTCGGCGCGACGAGCGACTGGGACGTGAAGAAGAAGCTCGACATCCGCCCCGGCGACGCGATCGTGCCCGACTCGGCGTTCGCGGTGATGGCGAACCCGAACCTGCTGCTCGCGAAGGCCTGGGACAACCGCATCGGCTGCGCGCTCGCCGCGGAAACCGCTCTGCGGCTCAAGGGCCAGAAGCACCCGAACATCCTGCAGGTCGTGGCGACGGTGCAGGAGGAAGTCGGGCTCCGCGGCGCCAAGACCTCGTCGAGCAAGCTTCGCCCCGACGTGGGGATCGCGCTCGACGTGGGCATCGCGCACGACACGCCCGGCACCGAGGGCGATGAGAAGCTGGGCGGCGGGCCGCTGCTCGTGATCTATGACGCGACGAGCATTCCCAACCGGAAGCTGCGTGACCTGGTCATCGACATGGCCGCGTCGCTCAAGATCCCGATGCAGTTCGAGGCCGTGGAACGCGGCGGCACCGACGCCGGCCGCATCCACTTGTCGGGCGAGGGCGTGCCGACCATCTCGATGGGAGTGGCCGCGCGCTACATCCACAGCCACATCAGCATCATCGACCGGCGCGACTTCGAGTCCACCGTGAAGCTGCTGGTGGCGGTGGTGAAGCGCCTCGACCACAAGACCGTCGAAGGACTGATCTGACCCGGGCGTCACGCGCCCACGAGGCCCCGGCCGCCGCATGATCGCGTTCCTGCTCGCTGGATCCGCGTCCGCTCCCGCCAAGCCGGCCTCGCCGTGGCCGACGTGGATCCTGCCCGACACCGAGCACCTGGGCATCATGCTCGGGCGGCTGGTGTTGACCGCGGTCGCGGCGTGGGTGGCGCAGCGGCTGCTGTTCCTGCTCGTGAAACGTGGCGAGCAGTGGCTGGTCCGCGCCACGCACGACACCGGCCACGGCGTGCAGCGCGCGCGCACCGTCGGGCAGCTCCTGCGCAACGGCGTCACCGCGGTCGTGGTGGGGTGGGCGTGCGTGCACTCGCTCGAGATCCTGGGCTGGGACGTGAAGCCGCTGCTCGTGGGCGCCAGCATCCTCGGCGCCGCGCTCGGCTTCGGCGCCCAGTTCCTCGTGCGCGACATCATCGCCGGCATGTTCATCTTCATCGAGGACCAGTTCGTGGTGGGCGACACCATCGAGGTGAACGGCCAGGCTGCCACGGTGGAAGCGGTGACGCTTCGCAGCACGCGGCTCCGCGACTTCCACGGGCGCGAGCTGCACGTCCCGAACGGCGAGATGAAGGTGGTGGTGAATCACAGCCGTGGCTGGAATCGCGCCGTGGTGGACCTGCCCGTGGCGGCGGGCCAGGACCTGGCGGTCGCGCTGCACCTCGCCGAGTCCGTGGTGGCCGAGCTGAAC
>JAHFBX010000348.1 GCA_023249815.1 Candidatus Eiseniibacteriota bacterium | reverse complement strand
CGCTCGGTGGGCTGCTGCTGTTTGGCGTGTTCCAGGCGCTGCGCGGCCGCTTCAAGGTGCCGGGCGTGCTGTTCTGGAGCTTCATCGTGGTGTTCGCGCTGGTGCGCATCCCGCTCGACCTGACACGCGCGTACGAGACCGATGCCGTGCTGCTTCGCGTCGGCACGCTCGACATCACCGAGAGCCAGCTCATGAGCCTCGGGATGATCCTGTTCGGCGTCCTCATGATCCTGCGGCTCCGCCGCACCGTTTCACTGGCCGGCCCGCCCCGGCCCCGTCCGCTGGACGGGGCGCCCTCCGAGCGCACATGACCCCGGAAGGGCCCGTGCGCCAGACGGGTCCGGGGGTGCGGCTCGCGGTCCTCGGCGACCCGATCGCGCACTCGCGCTCGCCCGTGCTCCACCGCGCCGGTTGCGCAGCATTGGGGCTCGCGTGCGAGAGCGTGGCGCTGCGCACGCCGCTCGACGCGTTGCACACCACGCTCGATCGCCTCGCGGCCGAGGGCTTCACGGGCTGCAACCTCACGATGCCGTTGAAGGCCGCGGCGCTCGGCTGGGTGCGCGAAGCAAGTCCGGCCGCGCGCCGCGCCCGCTCGGTGAACACCATCACGTTCGCCCCCGCTGGCGCGCGCGGCGACACCACGGACGGCGACGGATTCCTGGACCTCCTGCGCGCGTTGGACCGCGATCCCGCGCGCGCGCGTGTGACGCTCCTGGGTTCGGGCGGTTCGGCGCGGAGCCTCGCGGTGGCGCTCGCCGAGCACGGGCGCGGCGCGCACGTCGTGTCACGGCGCGCGCCGGGGACGGACCCGGACTGGGGCGAGGTGAGAATCGCGAGCTTCAGTACCTGGGGCTCACCGGAGGCGCGCTCCGAACTCGCGGCCGCGGACGTGGTGGTGAACTGCACGCCGCTGGGTGCCGCCGATTCGCCCGCGCCGCCGGAGGCGCTGGGACGCAACGCCCTCGTCGTGGATCTCACCTACGGCGACGACGTGACGGCCTGGGTGAAGCAGGCGAGAGCTTCCGGGCGCGAGGCCGTGGACGGCCTGGGCCTGCTCGTTCACCAGGCGCACCGATCGCTTGCGATCTGGCTCGAGCGCGACCTACCGCTCTCGGCCCTGGCGACGGCCGTCGGGTGGCCGCGCTGAGGCGCCGGCGCCCCCGCGCGACGAGCCCGCCGCCGACCGAGCCGACCGCTTCACGCTTGAGGTGCGTCCTCCGGCGTGTGCTCCAGCCGATTCGCGGGTCGCTCAGAGATGCGCTCGAGTTCCTGCTTCCGCAACGCTGCCCGGGGTGTGGCATCGCGGCCGACCCGGCGCGACTGCTGTGCGAACGGTGCGTCTCTCGACTTCTCGTGCTGGATGTCGCGGTCTGCGCGCGCTGCCTGCGCGAGGAGCAGCCGCCCGACGCGTGCGTGCGACATCCCGGCGACCGTGTGCATGCCGCATGGGTCTACGACGAGCGCGTTGCGCTCATCGTCCACGCGCTCAAGTTCGGTGGGCAGCCCGGTCTCGCGACCGTGCATGCCGGAGCGATCGCGCGCGCGCTGCCGGCGTCGGCGTGCCACCCCGACCTCGTCACCAGCGTGCCGCTGCACGCCGCACGCCGGCGCGAGCGCGGCTACGACCAGGCGGCGTGCCTCGCCGAGGCGCTCGCCGACACGATCGGCACGCCTTACGTACCCGACGTGCTCCGCCGCGTGCGCGCCACGCGCGCGCAAAGCGAACTGGGCCCTGGGGCCCGCCGCCGGAACGTGCTCGGTGCGTTCGAGGTCGCACGGCCGCGATGGGTAGCGGGTCGGCGCGTGCTGCTCGTGGACGACGTGCTCACGACCGGCGCGACGATGGCTGAGTGCCTGGGCGCGCTGCGGGCCTCGCGTGCCCGCACCACGGGCGCAGTGCTGGCCTGGGCCCAGTAGGGGTGGCATCGTGTCTCGGGCCGCACGGGGCCCATCCCGCACCGTGTATAGTGCTTGGCCGATCCATCCTGTGCCCGCCCGCATCCCAAGGACCGCTATGTCCCACCTGCACGTCCCGGACGGAGTGCTGCCGCTGCCCCTGTGGGTGGCCGGACTCGTCATCTTCGCCATGCTACTCGCGTGGAGCGCGCACGCCTCGCGCGGCTCGGGGCCGCGGCTCGTCGCGTTTCAGAGCTCGCTCGGCGGCATCATGCTGGCGGTGATGGCCATCCCGGTGCCCATCACCGCGTTCGACTACTGCATGACGCTCGCCGGCCCGGTCGGCGTGTTGCTGGGCGCGGCGTCCGCTATCCAGGTGAGCTTCGTGGTCACGCTCATCCTGGCGCTCTTGGGCCAGGGCGGATTCACCGTCGTGGGACTGAACGCGCTCGTCCTCGGGCTCGGCGCGGCCACCGCGCGCCCGATCTACACGCGAAGCGTTGCAGCGATGGGGCCGGCGCGCGCCATGGCGCTGGCCACCGCGGTCTCGCAACTCCTCTCCACCGCGCTGTGGGCCGCGTTGCTCGTACTCTCTGTCCGCATGACTCCGGGTGCGGCGGGAGAACACGAGGTCGCGCATACGCTCGTCCGCGTCTGGCATCGCACGGGAGCAGGCATCGTGGTGCCGCTGCTGCTCGCCGCCGTCGCGCTGGAGTCGTTCCTCGGGTATGGTCTGGCCCACTTCCTCGCCCGGGTGCGTCCCGACCTCCTGCCCGTCCCCGCCTCCCGGGGCGGAGCCCCGGCCGAATCCCCGAGCACGTCATGATCAACACGTTCGCGCAGATCGACCATCTCGCCAGCGCCGGCCACTCGGTGTGGCATCGCGCGAGCGCGTTCGCGAAACTGCTGCTCACGGCGCTCTACGTGGCGCTCGCGGTGGCGACGCCGTCGTGGGGCGTGCTGCTGGCGCTGCTCGTCACCGCGATCGCGCTGTGCGCGAGCGCGCGCGTGCCGCGGCGCCTGGCGCTCGCGGCCGCGTCCACGCCGCTCCTGTTCTCGCTCATCTTCGTGCTCGCGCACATCCGCGCGGACTGGGACGAGCCGCTCATCCTGATCGCCCGCCCGATGGTCGCGAGCCTGACGGCCGTGTGGCTCGTGAGCACGACGCCGTACTCCGACCTGTTCGCACAGCTGTCCCGCGTGCTCCCGCGCCGCGTCGCCGACAGCCTGTTCCTCACCTACCGCGCGGTGTTCGCGCTGCTCGAGCGTGTCGAGCGCTTGTGGTCAGCGCTGCGGCTGC
>JAHFBX010000076.1 GCA_023249815.1 Candidatus Eiseniibacteriota bacterium | reverse complement strand
AGCGCCGTCAAGTAGGCGTTGAATTGCTCGGTGTACACCGCCCACCTTCCGTCCGGCGACGGCACGATCTCCTCGGCGAACTTGAACTTGAGGTGTTCGACCCGGTCGGTGCCGTCCAGCCGAATCGAGTAGAGACTCGTCTTCTCCTGCATCGGACCGGTGAAGTCGGTCTGGTCGTAGTAGAGCCGCTCGCCCTTCGCGTCCCAGAACACTCTCGGCATGCGCCTCGCCGAGCCGCGGCTGGGGACGTCGGTGACGTGGTGCACGGGGCCACCGCTCGCGGCCACCCACACGATCTCGACCGAGTTCTCGTCCCCCAGGTCGTGGCCGCGAAACGGCGCGTTGTCGCCCCGGATGAACGCGATGCGCGAGCCATCCGGGGAGAACGCCGGGTTCGCCATCTGCGCCGGCACCGTGGTCACACGCCGCGAGCCGCCGCCGTCCGCGCCCATCGTCCACAGGTGGCCGCCCTCGTTGTCGTTCCACGACACGTACGCGAGCCGGTGGCCGTCGCGCGACCACGCCGGAGCGTACGCGAGCCCGCCTGACGTCGGCAGCTTGCGCGGCGAGCCCTGCCCCGGCGTGAGCGTCCACAAGCTCCCGACCGCGGCGAACACGACGCGCCGCCCGTCCGGGCTCCACGTCGGCCACGACAGCATGCGGGCGCGGAACGTGTCGCTCGAGATGTTGCGCGGGAAGCGCAGCGCGCGCGACACGACCTGCTCCACCGAGGCGGTGAACGGGACGCGCTTCGCCTCGCCGGTCGCGACGTCCACGCGGTTCAGTTGTCCGCCGCCGCTCACGACGATGGACTTGCCGTCCGGCGTGAACGCGAAGTACGGGTAGACGCCGTTGAACGCGAAGCTCTCCATCAGGTCGTCGTCGAGGCCATCCCACAGGATGCGCTCGGTGCCGCGCTCCAGGTCGCGCAGACCGAGCACGGTCTTCAGCCGGTCGCGTCGCACGAACGCGAGCGTCTTGCCGTCGGTCGAGAGCACCGGGCGGCACGAGCCACCGTAGCCATCGGTGAGCGTGGTGGATTCACCGGTCTGGCGATCCCAGCGCCGGATCTGGTAGATGCCGGCGAACACGTTCCGGTCATAGGCGTAGCGGCTCGGGCGGGCGCTGAAGTAGAGGTAGCGCCCGTCTCGCGAGAACAGCGGCTCCCCCGCCTCGGGCAGCTCGCCCTTCACCGTGACCTGCACGCCCGAGCCGCCGCGCACGTTCACCATCCACAGCTCGGCGGTGCCGAGCGAGCTGTAGTCCGTGAGCCGCTTCTTGCACACCACCCACTCCCCGTCCGGGCTCCACGCGCCCTGGTTCATGACGAGCTTTTCCTTCGTCACGGGTCGCGCATGGGTGCCGTTCGCGTCCGCGACCCAGACGTTGTCGCAGCCGCCGCGGTCACTCGTGAATAGCAGCCGCTTGCCGTCGGGGGACCAGCGCGGGCCGTAGTCCCATGCCGGGCCGCTCGTCACCCGCCGCGCGGTCCCGCCCGTGATTGGCAGCGTGTAGACGTCGCCGAGCAGGTCGAACGCGAGTGTTCTCCCGTCCGGGCTCACGTCCACCGACATCCACGTGCCCTCGTGCACGTCGAAGCGCACGGTGTCGGCGGGACCGTGCGCCTGGTTCACGTACCACGTCTCGGAGGACGGCTTTGCTTTCGCCGTGTCGGGCTTCGCGTGACTGGTGTCGGTGACGGCTTCATGACCACCCAGGTACGTCGGAAGCTCGAGCGCGGCGGAGCGTCGTGCGGGAGCGATGGACAGGAGCAGGGCGGCGAGCGGAAGGAGTCGCGCGGCCAGGCGGCGGCGCGACCGCATCGCGTGCAGGGGCATGGGTTCCCTCTCATGAAAGCGGTCGGAGGATCGTGACCACGGCCGCAGCGGACCGGGCCACGGCACCGTGCCGCAACCCCCCGCGAGGAGGCAGGGGATTTTCCCGAGTGCGGCGCGAGCTCCGACCGGCGAGCCTCGACGCTCGAACTGGCCAGCGGGATCCTGGAACGCGCTTCAGGCCTGGGGGCGTCGCGGGTCGCGCCTTGCGTCCGGGGGC
This sequence comes from Candidatus Eiseniibacteriota bacterium, assembly GCA_023249815.1. Lineage (GTDB taxonomy): Bacteria > Eisenbacteria > RBG-16-71-46 > RBG-16-71-46 > RBG-16-71-46 > JAIOPA01. Next base: position 7,977 of record JAHFBX010000076.1, on the reverse strand, counting down.
GACGCCGCCCGCCGGTCTCGGTGATTGCCGCGCCCGTAGCGGCCACATTGGGGATGACGCGGCCCTGACCTAGCTTCAACGGTCGAAGGTGTCGAGGTGCCGTCGTGTCCCCCGGTCGAGACCCGTGCGCGGGTGAGGACCGGACTCCGTTTCACCCGCGACGCTCGATCGGGCGCCGCTCCCGCCTTGAAGGAGAGCCCCGCGATGCGAAGCTCCGTGCCGCACCGACTCGTCATGCTGCTGGCGTTGTTGGGCGTGGCGGCCACCGCCAGCGCCGCCGACAAGCCCAAGGACAAGGGAAAGGCCGGAGGCGCCGCAGGTCCCGCCGCGGCTGCCGCGCCCGAGAAACCATTCGGCGAGTGGTCGAAGCTCACCAAGGAGGCCGAGAAGAAGGCCGGCTTCTTCACGCTGTGGAGGAAGCGCGACAACCTGTATCTCGAGCTGTCCAAGGAGCAACTGAACCAGCCGTTCCTCTACGTCGTGAGCCTGTCGCGCGGCATCGGCTCGAACTTCGTCCTGGGCGGCCTGCCGCTCGACGACCGTATGCTGCAGTTCGAGCGCCACGGCGACCGCATCCTGCTCATGCACGTCAACACCTGGCTCCGTTCGCCGAAGGACACGCCGATCGACAAGGCGCGCGAGCTGAGCATCTCGAACTCGATCGTCCAGGCGTTCAAGATCGAGAGCGAGCAGGACTCCAGCAAGGCCGTGTTGATCGACCTGGGCGGCCTGCTCTTGTCCGACGTCACCGACCTCACGGAGCAGCTGAAGGGCGCGTTCAACAACGTCGGCGTGCGCTTCGACAAGGAGCGCTCCACGCTCGGCAGCGTCAAGACGTTTCCCGACAACACCGAGCTCGAGGCCACGCTCACATTCACGCCGAACGACCGTTCGCGCCTGAGCCTGGACGCCGTGCCGGACAACCGCTACATCCCGATCGGCGTGCATTACTCGTTCACCCGCCTGCCGTCGAACCCGATGGCGGTGCGCTACGCCGACAACCGCGTCGGCTTCTTCCTGGACGCGGCCAAGGACTTCGGGCGCGACGACAAGGAGAGCTTCTGGCTGCGGAACATCCACCGCTGGCGGCTCGAGAAGAAGGATCCGAGCGCGGCGTTGAGCGAACCCGTGAAGCCGATCGTCTACTACATCGACTGGACGGTGCCGGACAAGTTCCGTCCGTGGGTGAAGGAAGGCGTCGAGAAGTGGCAGAAGGCGTTCGAGCTCGCGGGCTTCAAGAACGCCATCATCGCGAAGGACCCGCCGAAGGACGACGCGGACTGGGATCCCGAGGACGTGCGCTACAGCACCATCCGCTGGATCACGTCGAACGAGCCGAGCTTCGGCGCCATCGGGCCCTCCCGCGTGGATCCGCGCACGGGCGAGATCTTCGACTCGGACATCCTGTTCGAGGCGAGCATGTTCCAGAGCTACGCGAACAACTATCGCCGCTTCGCGGGCCCCGAGACCATCGCGGAGAGCGCGCTGCCGGAGAACGCGCTCAAGGCGCTGCCGCCGGGCATGAAGCTCGACCACCTGTGCATGGCCGGCGACGCGCTCGCCGGCGCCGGCGAGCTGCAGCACCTGTCGCTGCTCATGGACGGTTCGCTCGAGCCCGGGAGCCCGGTGCCGGACGCGTTCCTCAAGACCGCCGTGGAGTGGGCCACGCTGCACGAGGTCGGCCACGCGCTCGGCCTGCGTCACAACTTCCGCTCCAGCACGAGCACGCCGTACGCGCAGCTCCAGGACCAGTCGTTCACGGGCACGCGCGGGCTCTACTCGTCCGTCATGGAGTACCCGAGCCCGAACATCGACTACTCGCGCGCGAAGCAGGGCGACTGGTACACGACCACCGCCGGCACGTACGACGTGTGGGCGATCCGCTACGGCTACACGCCAAGCGGCGCCTCGACGCCGGACGCGGACTACGCGTTCGCCCGCAAGATCGCGGAAGAGTCGCTGCAGCCCGGCCACGAGTACTCGACGGACGAGGATACCTACCCCGCGGACGCCCCTGATCCGCGCTCGAACATCTACGACCTCGGCGACGATCCGCTCCAGTTCGCGAAGGACCGCACCGCCTACCTGGCGAAGCTGTGGCGTTCGCCGAGCCTCGAGGAGCGCGTGGTCGGCAAGTCGGGTGACCTGACTGCGCTGCGGCGCGCCATGGACAGCATGGTGCAGCAGTACGCCATCGCCGCGGGCATGGCGGTGAAGTACGTCGGCGGCTCCTACATGTCGCGCGTCGAGCGCGGTCAGCCGGGCGAGCGCGATCCGGTGGATCCCGTGCCGGCGGCGAAGCAGCGCGAGGCGGTGGACTTCCTCTCCACCCGCGTGTGGGCGACCGACGCCATGGCGGCGCCTGCCAAGCTGCTCGAACGTCTCGCTCCGAACCGTTGGTCGCACTGGGGCATGGGGCCCGGTGGCACGTTCGCTGGCCGGCAGGACTACGGCTGGAACGACCGCGTGCTCGCCATCCAGACCACGCTCATGAACGCCGTCACATCGCCGGCGCTGCTCGCGCGCCTGCGCGAACAGGAGACGCGCGCAGCCGACGCATACCGGATGAGCGAGCACTTCGACAAGCTCACGCGCGCCATCTGGGGCGAGGTGGGCGGCGCGACGCCCGCGGCGATCCGTCCGCTCGAGGGTCCGCACACGCGTCGCGAGCTGCAGCGGGCGTACGTGGACAAGCTCGCGACGCTGCTCGTGGATCCGCCGGCGAACGCCCCGGACGACGCGCGCGCACTCGCCCGGCTGGCGCTCACGCGCGTGGATTCACGCTGCGCCCGTGCGCTCGCCACCGAGGCGCCGATCGGCGACAACACGCGTGCCCACCTGCTCGAGACGCGCGCGCGCATCCGCCGCGCGCTCGACGCCAGCCGCAGCGCCGACGCGGCCGCGGCACCACGCCCGGGCGGAGGGACGGGGATCGAGCTGTCTCGCTAACCCGCCGGCTGCGTCCGCGGCGGAGGACAGACGCTCGAGGCGCCCTGGGAAGCACTTCTCGGGGCGGCTCGGCATTTCCGACTCCTCCGCGCTTACCGGGCGATGGCGGCACGTGCACCGCACGGCCTTTAGTCATCCCGACAAGCGTTTACCAGCGTCGCTTCAAGTCAAGCTTCAGACCTCGCCCTCACTTCATGTAGAGCGAGATGCCCGGGCCGATGGGCCAGCCGAACGCGTTCCACACCAGAAGCAGCATGATCCACGACGACAGGAACGCGACCGAGTACGGGATCATGAGCGCGATCACCGTCCCCATGCCGGCCTTCGGATCGTAGCGCTTCACGTAGGACAGGATGAACGGCATATAGGGCATGAGCGGCGTGATGATGTTCGTGCACGAGTCTCCGATCCTGTACACCACCTGCGTGCCCTCCGGCGTGAAGCCCAGCAGGACGAACATCGGCACGAACACGGGCGCCATGGTGGCCCACTTGGCCGACGCCGAGCTCGTGAACAGGTTGAGCGTCGCGGCAACGAGTACGAGCCCGACCATGAGCAGCGGCCCCCCGAGCCCGAGCGACTTGAGCGCCTGCGCCCCGGACACCGCGAGGATGGCGGCCAGGTTCGACCACGAGAACCAGTTCACGAACTGCGCCGCGACGAACGCCAGCACGATGTACGTGCCCATACTCGACATGCTCTCCGCCATCATGCGCATGACGTCCTTGTCGCTGCGCACGCTCCCCATGACGAAGCCGTAGGCCAGGCCGGGCACCAGGAACATGAACATGACGAGCACGACGATGCTCTCGAAGAACGGCTTGTAGGCGTCGAGCCCGGCGGCTTCAGGGAGTCGCAGCGGCGCCCAGGGCGAGACGCTCAACGCGGCGAACACGAGCAGGCAGCCCACGAACGCGAGCATCGCGGCACGCAGCGCGCGCCCCTCCCGCGGATCCACGGCCTGGGCCTCGAGCGACCGTTCGCCGCGCCACGGCCCGAGCCGGGGCTCCACCACCGCGTCCGTCACCCACGTGCCCGCCGCGGTGAGCATGAACGCGGACACGATCAGGAAGTACCAGTTCCCGAGGATGGCGACGGAGTAACCCGGCAGCAGTCGCGAACCGTCGAGCGCGCTCTGCGACAACCCCGCGAGCAGCGCGTCGAGCGGGCTCGGCAGCAGGTTGGCGCTGAACCCGCCCGCGACACCGGCGAACGCGGCGGCGACGCCGGCGAGCGGGTGGCGTCCGGCGGCCGCGAACAACAGCCCGGCGAGTGGCGGCAGCACCACGATGCCCGCGTCCGCGGCGAGGTTCGCGTTGACGCCTGTGAACACGATCGCGGCGGTGAGCCACGTGCGCGGGACGCGGGTGACGAAACCGCGCAGCGAGGCCGCCACCAGGCCGCTGCCCTCGGCGACGCCCATGCCAAGCATGGCCACGAGCACGAGCCCGAGCGGCGCGAACCCGGTGAAGTTGCGCACCGCCTCCGTGAACATGCGGCGCACGTTCGCGCGCGTCAGCAGGTTCTCGGCGAGGATCGGCGTGCCGTCCTTGGGATGCGGCACCTGCACGCCGAGATGAGCGGCCACCCACGACGCCACCACGACGAGCAGCGCGAGCAGCACGAAGATGGTCGCAGGCTCGGGCAGTCGGTTGCCGGCTCGCTCGAGCAGGTCGAGCGCGCGTCCGAGTCCCCCCCGCCGCGAAGCGCCCTCCGATCGCGTCACCGCCTTGCTCCCTTCCGGCCCCGTTCCGGCGCCGAAGGTTCGGCGCGGGGCACGCGGACCGGGCGACCTTGCCATGACCTGAGGGCCTGCGTCACCACGCCGCCCGCCGGCCGCCCGCGAGGATCGAACGCGTCTTCAGATTTCGCCGAGCTCCCCCACTTCCAGAAGAACGCTCCCGCCACCCACTCGCATGGCTCGAGCGCCGCGAGCGTGGCCTCGTAGCACGCGCGCTGCGTCTCGTCGTCCGACGCGCCCGGCGGATCCTCCCAGGGGTGGACCGGCGCGCTGGAGCTCGAGGCGTAGCCGAGTTCGGCGAGCAGCACCGGGCGCCCGGAGCGGCGCGAGAGCGCGCCCAGCCCCGCGAGCGCCTTCTCGGCGCCGCGACGCAACACGCGCGGGTCGCGAGTGGGTGAGGTCGCGAGCGGCGCATAGAACGACACGCCGATCAGGTCGAGCGCATCCCAGAACGGGACCGCGGCGGCCTCGTCCCAGTTGGCGGCATACGAAAGCAGCCCGCCGTAGACTCGCCGCACCGCGCCGATCATCGTGCGCCAGCGGGCAGGGTCGGTCGCCGTGGCGCTCGCGAGCTCGTGTCCGACGTAGAGTCCGTCCAGCTGCTCGCGCTCGGCGAGGAGCGCCCAGTGGAGCAGCAGCGCTTCGTAGCGCGCGAAGAAGCGCTGCCAGCCGGAGGGCGTGAACGCCAGCTCGCCGGCCCAGCCCCGCGTCCAGACGTGGGGCTTGAGCCACACGCGAAGCCCGAGCGCGCGGGCTCTCGCCGCCGCCTCGCACACGGCCTCGTCCGTCTCCGCGTCCGGGCCCGCATCCGAACTGCTGCCCAGCTCGGGCACGCGCGGATCCGCGAGCCACGCGAACGGTGTGAGCGCCGCCCAATCCGCTCCGGCCTCGCGCACGCGCTCGAGCTGCCGCACGCACTCGCGCGACAGGTAACCCTGTTCGAGCCCGACGCGATGCGCCAGACAGACACCGCGCTGGAATCCCTGCGACGGCCGCCACGGCTCGCGCGCGCCGCGGTCGGACGCCACGCGTCCGAGGCGCGCGAGCGAATCCGCGAGCGCGCGATAGCGGAGCTCCACGGCGCGCGAGGGAACGCCGGCCACTCGGCACAAGCTGTCGAGCGTGCCGGGAGGATCCCGCCGGACGAGCGCGAGCAGCGCGCTGCGGCGGGTGGTCGCGGGCGCGCTCTCCCACACCGCGCGCACGAGCAGCGCGCGTGCCGGCGTCGAGACGAGCGGCGACGTCCAGTGCTCCGGGCGCGTCGCTGCCTCGGCCGCGCCGGGCAGCAGCCCGCCGAAGTAGAGTCGCGCGAGCGAGCGCTCGAGCGGCTCGCCCTCGAAGCGGCCGGCGAGCTGCGTCGCCGCTGGCTTCAGGAACCGCGACTCCGGCGATGCCCCGAGTTGCACGAGCCGCGACGCCGTCACGCTCCACAGGTCGAGCGCGTCGCGGCCGAACGGCAGCGCCGCATGCGCGGCCCCGCCGGCGGCGGCGACGTGCTCGGCATGCGTGTCGCGCGTGTGCCCGCCCTTCTCCTCGAGCGAGCGGTAGAGCGTGAGCGACACGGTCGCGCCGGCGGGGGCCGCGAGCCCCTGCCGTGCGAGCCGGTCCAGCAGTGCCGCCGCGGCGGCGCGCGTCGCTTCGGCCCCCGCCAGGTCCGCGGGCGAGCGCAGCACGAGCCCCGGTCCGGAGCGCACGCGCAGTTCGCGCACGAAGCGTTCGCGCTCGGCCTCGCGGTCACGGTCACGTCTCGCGTCGTAGGTCCACGGCTTCGCTCCCTCCTGCGCGAACGTGCCCGTCCGCGCCACGTCGCGGTCGCGCACGATCCGCCAGTCCTCCTCGCCGAACGCGAACCCGTCGCGCCGGGCCAGCGCCTCGGGCGAGTTGGCCGCCGAGAGCAGCAGGAAGAACCGCGGCGCCAGCGGATTCGGCCACGACAGGTGGATCGCGTCGAGCGACCCGTCGAAGACGCGGCCCTGCCAGCGGAAACCGCGAGCCTCGAACTGCACCGGAAGCGCCGTCGCGAGCCGCGCCGTCCATTCGTTTTCGTGCTTCCCCCCGAGCAGGTAGATCGGGCCGGCGGCCAGCTGCTTCTCGCTGGCGTCGCGGTCGGCGACGACGCGCGTCGAGTCGAGGCCGAACGCGCGCCGCGCGAGTGCCAGCGCGCGCGCCCGGAGCACCGGGGTCGCCGCGGGATCGCGCGTGCCGTAGACGAACCAGAACGGCGGCGAGCCCGGGATCGCCGCCTCCATCTGCTCGCGCGTGAAGCGCGGCGGCAGGAGCTCGAGCGACGCCGCGGCACGCGACAGGCCAGCCGCCAGGGCGAGGGCGGCGAGCACCCGCGCGGCACGGCCGCGGAACGCGGGGAACGACGGCATGCGCGCGCTCAGCGCGGGATGACGCTCACGACCTGGAAGCGGAACGTGTACGTCCTGGGCTGGCCCTCGACCAGGAACATGAGATCCATGCCGAACGACTTGTCCGCGTACGTGGGCGCGCTCGAATCCTCGGGCAGGAGCGGACGTCGGAGCTGCGTGTCGGGCGAGGCCCCGGGATCCAGCAGGTCGTCGATCGAGAACACGTAGTCCGTGTAGCGCTGCTGCGGCAGCACCTGCGTGAACGCCTGCGTCGAGAAGCGGTCGCGCCAGCGCGTGCTCGAGTGCGCCACCTTCGCGGTCTGGCCATCAGGGTTGTGGAACACCGAGCGATCCCAGTCGATCTGCACCGGGCGGCCCTGCAGGTTCTCGACGCCGAAGTACAGCGCGTTGGGCGACGGGCGGAGCGAGAACGACAGGTCGCGGTCCCGGTACGAGAACGTGCCGCTCGCCGCGGGCTCGGTTTGCCGGAACCGATAGGTGAACTGGGCGTCCGCGGAGCCGGGGATGGATCCGACCGTGTCGGCCGCGTGCGACACCGCGGTCGACGCCGAGCGCTCCGCCCTGGCGGCTGGCGGCGTGGGCGCGCCGCTCGGCTGCGGAGCGGCGCCGCAACCCGCGAACACCACCACGATCCATGTGACAAGCACCGCGATCAGGGGCCGACGCACGAGGCGGAGCGTAGCGAAGGCGCTGCGGGGCGTCCAACCGGCGGCGGCGCCGGGCCGGGCCTCAGAACGGCGATGGCCCCGCATATCCCGTGAGTTCCACGTAACCCTCTCCCGTCACGCGGTGGCTGCCGCTTCGTCCCGTCACGCGGACGCGCCCCTCCCAATAGGCCAAGCCGCCCATGCTCGCCACGACGAGCTCCTGGTCGTCCAGCGCGGGTGACAGCTCGAGCTCGAGGTCCTCGCC
>JAHFBX010000347.1 GCA_023249815.1 Candidatus Eiseniibacteriota bacterium | reverse complement strand
CAACGTGAACGCCTGTGACACGACCGTCTCGTCGGCGTGGCCGTGCTCGTCGCGTGCGGTCACGATCAACTGGCCCGGCAGGTCGGCCGGCCCCAGGCAGGGCAGCGTGGCGACCACGTCGAGCGCGGTGCCGCTCGCTTCGGCGAGCTTCACGCGCGCGCCGGCATCGGGCTGGAACTCCACGACGTAGCGCGAGATGCGGTCGGGATCACTCGACTGCCAGACCACGTCCAGCGCATCGCCGGGCGAGCCCGTGGTGCCACCAGGAGGCGCGGTCACGAGTAGCGAGGGCGGCCGGTCCACGATGCCCGTGACCGTGAACGCGAAGCGCACATTGCTCGGCGCCAGCGGCACGTAGCGGTCGTCGCACACGTCGCACGAGTCGTCCTCGATGCGATAGACGTAGCCACGGAACGTCGCGCTGGTGGCATCCGAACGCAGCACCTCGGCGCTCGGCGAGAAGTAGGGGATGCGGAAGTCGCCGCGCGCCGCCATGGTGCCCGCCACGCGCAGCCACACGCCCGTGACCGTGAGGAAGCTGTCGGGGATGCTCGCCGTGCCGTAGGCCGCGAGCCGTGTGCTCCAGCTCGTGCCGAAGTGGCGGGCGAGCGTGCCGCCGCCGCGCTCCTCCACCGAGAGCAGGCCGGCGCCCTCCACTGTGAATGAGTCCGCGACGATCTCGTCGTGCCAGATGCCGATCTCGGGCCGCACCCGGTCGAGCATGCGTGCCAGGTTCAGTCGCCCGTGCGCGGTGGGCTCGTCGAAGCCGGGCGCACCGATGTCGTCGGCCGACTCGCGGATGACATGCTGGAAGTCCGTATCGGAGAGCTCGGGCCGCGCCGCCGCCAGCAACCCGACCGCGCCTGTCACGTGCGGCGCCGCGAACGACGTGCCCGACGCCGGCACGTAACCGGGATACGTGGCGCCGAAGAAGCTCGGGTAGGTCATGAACGTGGTGAACACGTTCAGGCCCGGAGCCAGCAGGTCGAGCCCGAACGGGTAGGACGAGAACGGTGTGCGCTTGTCGAAGGAGTCGCTCGCGCCCACCGAGATCGCGAGTCCGTCGCGGGCGTAGCACGCGGGGAACCACGGCAGAGTGGGGAAGTCGAATCCCGAGTTGCCCGAGGCGCACACCGGGACGCAGTCGTTGAACAGCGCGTAGGTGAGCGCCAGCCGCTCGGCGCGACTTGGCGACTCGCCCGCGAACGACAGGTTCACGGCGCGCGCGCCCACCTCGGCCGCGTGCATGAACGCGCGCGCGATGTCGAAGCTCGTGGCATCGCCCGAGTGCCCGGGCGCGATCTTGATGGGCACGATGCGACAGCCCGCGTTGCCCGCGCCGTCGCCGCCGCACACACCCGCCACACCCGAGTTGGGCGCGAAGTGCGCGCCGTCGTTCGAACGAGACGCCATCACGCCGGCCACCGGTGTCCCGTGACCATAGAGATCGGTGACCGCGCCGTCCGGATCGTCGGTGACGTTCAAGGAGTCCACGATGCGCGCGGAGCCGTCGGGCATGAGTCCGCCGAGTTCCGGCTGCGCCGGATCGATGCCTGTGTCGGCCACCGCGAGCTTGATGGCGTTGCTCCCCACCGACGTACGCCAGGCATCGAGCGCATGGATGTCGGCGCCGGCGACGCCACCGAACAGCCCCGCGGGGCCGATGTTGTAGAGCGCGTACTGGCGGCCGTCGCGCAGGTGTGGATCGCTGGGCAGGGTGTCGAGCAGCGAGGCCTGCGCGATGGCCACAGGCGTGCTCTGCTGCGCGTAGGCCACGCGCGTCACCGAGCGCGTGACGTTCGCCTCGGCCCAGTCCACGAGCGGATCGGTCGCGAGCACCGCCAGCGCCGACGTGGCGAGTGCGGTGTCCGCGGCTTCCACCAGAACGATGCGTTCAGGATGGAACGCGAAGATCTCGGGCAGCGCCGTGCCGCGCGCGGCGAGCTGTTCGGAGAACGCGCGCGTTGAGCGCAGGCCGAGGGCGGAGAATCGAGCGCGCACGGCAGCGGGCAGGGCGCCCAAGCCGACCGCTCGCAGCCCGGGGGCGTCCACCGCGCCGGCACGCAACTGCACGATCAGCTCACGTGCGGGAGCAGACGAATGCGCGGGCGATGGACCGCTCAGGAGGGCGAGAGCAATGAGAGTGACGCGGCGTCGCATGGCGTTCCGGCGAGGGCGGGTGCTGGGCATCGAGGGCACGCCCGAGGGTATCGCTTTGCGGAGCGCGGATGCGATGGCCACGTCGTGGGCACTTGGCGCCGTCGTGGACAGGGCGGGGCTGAGCGTGATCCAAGTGTTCGGCGGAACGGCCGCTGCGCCGGCCCCTTCGCCCCTACCGCAGATCCGCGCTCTCGAAGACCGTCCGCGCCACGTTCGAGATGCGCAGTTCGTCCACGAGGCCGTTGAGGGCGTCGTAGGGCAGCGGCAGGTTCGACGGGTCCTGACGCAGGTCGCTGCCGAACTCGGTGAGACGTCGCGGGTCGAGCGCGTTGCCCACGACGAGCGGCGCTTCCGAGCGCTTGATGCCGTTCGCCACGGCCACCTGCGTGTCGAGCCGGCCGTCCACGTAGAGCCGCACGACCTCACCGTCCACGGTGGCGGCCACATGCACCCAGCGGCCGATGGGCAACGTCACGCTCGACATGAAGCTCTGCGTGCCCGCCGCGAGCTCGGGGCGGAACGCGAACATCAGGTGCCCGGGCGTGAGCGTCGCGGTCTCCTCGGCGAACCAGCCGGGGCTCGGCGACGTCACCGATGCGATCTGCCGGCCGACCACGCCCAGGAGCCAGCTCTGCTCGTTGGGGATCGGCGACCAGCGCATGGCCACCGCGGACATCTCGTAGCGCGACACGTCGTTCAAGTAGAGCCACAGCTCGACGGTGAAACCGCGCGGTGATTCCAGCACGGGGTTGTAGGGCACGTAGACGAACGATTGCGGCGTGGCGGGGAACGCGCGCGCGTTGCGATAGCGTCCGAACTCGATGCGCGCCTCGGGCCCCGCGGTGCCGGTGAGCCGGAACGGCGAGGCATCGCTCACGCTGTTGCCGCCACGTTCGTCGAAGTGCCAGAGGCCCACGGTGACCGAGTCCGGCGACGGCGGCACCGCCGGCGAGGGCGGTGGCGAGGGCGAGCGCACCTCGCGCGGGCCGCGGCTCGTGCAGCCGCCGAGCAGCGCGAGCAGGACGAACGTGATCGCGAATCCCCCGGCGGCGCG
>JAHFBX010000075.1 GCA_023249815.1 Candidatus Eiseniibacteriota bacterium | reverse complement strand
GCCACACGGAGCGACGCCGCGCAGGCGGGTGTCGCTACCAGATCCCCAGGCGCACGAACCGCACGCTGGCGCGACCGGCGGAGTCGATGACGGCGCGGAACCGGTAGCCGCCCGTGCCTTCCACGTAGTCGCCGCCATGCGACTCGATGCGGCGCCCCGCGAACCGGCCGCTGATCCACAGCAGGTCCTCCCCTTTGACGCGCGGGCGCACCTCGACGCTTTCGCCCGGCGCCAGGGACGGCACGCGCACGGAGTCTCGCTGCGTCCGCACCCAGATCTGGTCCAGCCGGCGCCCCGACGCGTTCACGACGCGGACGCGGGGCTGCTCACCGCGGCCGCATCCCAGCGCCGACAGGCCGAGCGCGGCGGGGATCAGCACGCCTGCCAGGAACAAGCACCCCGCGAGCGGGGCGCCCGCTAAGGGCGCGGGCCCGGCCCGCGGGGTGTGAACAGCGTCGGGTTGGTGCTGCGGAGGCCTCACGGTTCGACGAACTTGTAGCCCACCTTGTGCACGGCCACGATGAACGGCTTCTCGAAGCCGTCTCCAAGCTTGCTGCGCAGGTTCGAGACGTGTGTGTCCACCGTGCGGGTGGTCACGCCCAGTTCCTCGTCCACGCCCCAGATCTCCTCGAGCAGCTCCTCGCGGCTCACGGTCCGGCCGCGATGCTCGATCAGGTACTTGAGCAGCTCGAACTCCTTGAACGACAGCGCCACCTGCTTGGCCGTCTTGTACACCTCGCGCGGCTCGAAGCGCACTTCGACGTCGCCGAACGAGTACGTCGTGGTGGGCGGGGCGCCCGTGTTCATGGGCCCGCGTGCCACGAGGCGCTTGACGCGCGCGGCGAGCTCCTTCGGGCTGAACGGCTTGGTGACGTAGTCGTCCGCGCCGAGGTCGAATCCTTTCAGCACGTCCGCCTCGAAGTTGCGCGCGGTCATCACCAGCACCGGGATCTCGCGGTGGCGCTGGCGCAGCTCCTTCAACACCGTGAACCCGTCCTTCTCGGGCAGCATGATGTCGAGCAGCACGGCGTCCGGCTTCTGCTTGAGCGCCATGCGCAGGCCTTCCTGCCCGGTCTTCGCGGTGAGGACCTCGTAGCCCTCGTACCGGAAGTTGTGGGCCAGGCCGTCCAGCAGGCCCTCTTCGTCCTCGACGATCAAGATCTTCTTCTTGTCGTTGTTGTTGGTCATGGTCGTTCTCCAATGGCGCCGCGCCCACCGTCCCAAACCGGCAGCAGAATCGTGAACGTACTGCCTTCACCGGGTGCGCTGGCCACTTCGACCCGGCCATGATGCGCGCGAACCAGCATCTGGACAAGCGAGAGCCCGAGGCCGGCCCCCTTCACGGTGTGCACCAGCCCGGTCTCCACGCGCGCGAACTTGTCGAAGATGCGGTCCTGGTCCTCGGCCGGGATGCCGATGCCCCGGTCCGAGACCTCCAGCCGGACCATCCCGTCGCCGGCGGTCAAGGCTACCCGCACCTCCTTGCGGTCCCTCGAATACTTCACGGCATTGTCCAGCAGGTTCAGCAGGCAGTGCTGGAGCGCCCGGGTATCGCCGAGCACCTGCGGCAGCACTTCGGGAACCACGACGTCGTAACGGAAGCCGCCGTCCTCGAGGCGCAGCCGGAAGCTGTCCATGGCCGCGTTCACGACCTCGCGCATGTCGAGCGGCGCCAGCTGCACGGTGCGCTGGCCCGCCTCGAGCCGCGAGAAGTCGAGGATGTTGTCCACGAGCTGCGCCAGCCGGTCGCTTTCGCGCGTGATCGTGCGCAGGAACTTGTCGCGTTCGGCGTCGGTCTGGTAGCGGCCCAGCTCGAGCGTCTCGGACGCGAGCTTGATCACGGCGATGGGAGTCTTCAGCTCGTGCGTCACGTTCGAGACGAAGCTCGTCTTCGTGTTCACGAGTTCGATCTGGCGCACGATGTAGCGGGCGCCCACGAACGTCGCGCCGAGCAGCACCAGGGTGAGAAGCCCGATGAACACCATCTCGATGGACACGAGGCGGTTCGCGAACGCCACCGGTGACGTGGGCGTGGCGGACACACGGACGGCATAGCCCTCGAACGGGCCCCGCATCGGCTCGGTGCGCGCCGTGCGCGCGGTCCGATCGGACGAGGCCTCGCGCACGTGCGCCAGCTCGTGGCCATCCAGGTCGATGACGCCGATCGCCAGGTGGCGCGTGGACTCGAGGCCGCCGTACATGCGCGTGTTCCCGGGCAGTCGGTCCACGACCACCGCGCGCAGGTGCTCGGCCAGGAACGACCGCGGGTTGAACCACCATCCGCCCGCGCCCACCGCGACGCCGTCCGGTCCATTGAGCAGCATGGCCGCGAACGGGTGCTCGCGCTGCCCGGAGGGGTCTGCCCCGTAGATGAGCAACTGCCCGTCCACCGTGACGAGCGAATAGCCCTCGAGCGCGTGGAGCGGCACGAATTGCGGCGCCTCGAACAGGCGCGCTCGGCTGGCGAGCGCGCGCCGGATCCCCTCGGTGTCGCCGCCATCGCGCGCCGCGATCTCCGCCGGCCCGAGCGCCGCTCGCACCTCGTCGACAAGCTCTCGGTCGAACGCTTCGATGACCATCTCGGCGAGATAGGCGTTGTAGCGCCCCGACTCGGTCTCGACCTGCCGCGCCACCCGCAGCGTCAGCCAGAACGCGGTCACGGCCAGTGCCAACGCGGGCACGGCCACGGCGCCGATCAGAAGCGCGAGGCGGCGCTGGCGGGACCGGGGCAGGGACCACGGCAGGGACCACGACATGGGCACGCCGAGCCTATTCCGGGGCCGCGGCGTGCGCCACACGGGCGGCGTGGCGGGAGCCACGGCCTGTCCGGTCGCCAGCGGCCGTTCGGGCGCGGCCGGCAGTGCGCGTGACTCAGGCATGCGGCGACGCGGCGGACGGTACGGTCATCCCGGCACGCTCCAAGAAAACGGCCGGCCCGCATGCGCGGACCGGCCCGGAAGTTCGAGCGAGGCGTTGGTCAGCGCATCGCGACCGGCTGGCCGGTCATGGCGCGTATCTTCTGAACGATACCGCGATCCGTCGACGTCATGAGCGTCATGCAACCGCGCTCCACGTTCACCACCTCACGGTGCAGCTTGCCGCTCGCGATCGCGCCGCGCAGCTGCTTGCACTCGTCGCACAGCCTCTGGCTGCTGCCCGCCGAGAGCGCCGCCAGCATGTGATCGTGGCGCTTCGCAACCATGGATTGCAACACCTTCACGTCGCCCGGCGAATCCGCCGTGTACACGACCATGGCGCCGTTCTTGAGCGGCACCACCTGCGCCTTGGCGCCCATCGCGCGCACGTCCTGCTCGCAGGTCATCCAGTCGTCGCACGCCGCGCAGTCGTGCGCCGCGGCCATCGTGTGCGCCGCGCTCTTGGCGCCCATGCCGGCCATGCTCGTGGCGCTCTTCGCGTCGGCACAGTGATCCGCACCCGCGCTCTTGGCCGTGTTGGCCGCGACCACCGCGGAGGTTCCCGTCGCGGGCGCGGATCCCGTGCTCTTCGCGGCTCCCTTCATGGCGCAGCAGTCGCCGCCCTTGGCGGCCCTGCCGTTAGCGCTCGCCACCACGTTCATGGTGGTGACGCCCTTCGACTCGCAGCCCATCGCGGCGGCCACGGCGGCGTTGTTCTCGCAGGCGGCCTTCATGGCCGGCGTGCACTGCGCGGCCATTTCGGCAGTGCAGGCGCCAGTGGCGGACTTCTTCGCGGCGGTGGCGCTCGCGGTCTTCGTGTTCGCGGCCTTGTGCGCGTCACACGCGAGCGCCGCCGAAGCGGACCAGGCGCATGCGAGCACGGCGATGGAGAGCAGTCGCAGCGACTTCATCTAACGACCTCCCGGAAGGTGTCGAAGCCGAGGCTGCACTCGATGGGGAGCACGCCCCGATGGGACATCTGTAACATCGGCCGGCCACGAAAAAGCGTGTCATTGAGGCATGCCGGCGGTGTCAGGCCGGTGCAAAAAGGCCGCTCTGGAAGCGGTCGGGAGTGGAATGCTAACACGGCCGGGTCGGACGGCCCACGGCGGATCAGGCGGCCTCCCCGCCAGGGTGGAATGCCCCCCACCCCCTCGCTCGCGGCCGTTGACGCTCGCGCTCCGCGCTCCTTAGTGTGCGCCGTCGTCCCAATGGTCAAACGCCGATCGGCCGCCAAATCGATTCGTGCCCCTGTCCTCGTGGGCGTTGTCGTGGGCGGAGCCCTGCTGCTGTTCCTCGCGGGCGAGATGTTCGCGTGGTTCACGTCGGACTCCGGCCGGCTCGCGCTGTGGCGCCATCTCCACCTGGGCGACCGCGCGCACGCCGTGCGCATCGTGGGCAGCCGCATCGAGCAGGGCCTGACGCGCGCCGGCATCCCGCGCACGTCGGTGGCGTCGTCGGTCCTTGCTGGCGATGGCCCGTCGCTCAAGTGGCGCGTGACGCTGCCGCGCGAGGCGCCGCCGCTGCTCGTGAACCATTCGATCACACGCGCGGTCGAGGCTGGCGGCGCCGAGGTGCTGTCCGGGCGCGAGCGGGTGGGGAAGAACGGCGAGTTCGTGGTCTCGCTGCTCGTGGGTGTGCCGGGCCGGCCCACGCACTCGGTCGATCTGGTGCGCCCCGGCGCGCCCGAGGAGGGCTCCGCCGCGGCGGAGCCGCGACTGGCGGTGCTGCTCTACGCCTCCGCCGAGGATGACTCGCTGCTCGCCGCGGCCTGCGCACGCGACGAGGTGTTCACCGTGGGAGCCATCGCGACCGGCGAGGGCAAGAGCGAGACGCTCCGCGCCGCCCACGAACGGCGCCGCGAGGTGGTGCTGTTCATGCCGATGGAGCCGGAGAACTACCCGCGCGTGAACCCCGGCCCCGCCACGCTGCTCGTCAACATGCACGCCGGGCGCATCGGCCAGGCGCTGCGGCGCGAGATCGACATGGCGCGCCCGGTCGTGGCGGTCGCGAACCTCATGGGCTCGTTCGCCACGCAGGACGAGTCGTTCATGAGCGCTGTCTACGAGGAGTTGCGCCGCGCCGAGCTGCCGTTCCTGCACGTCGGGGCCGTGCCGCGCGCCGTCTGCCGCCCGCTCGCTTCGCGCGTCGGGGCGGCGTACGACGAGCCCGACGTGAACCTGGACGGCGACGCGCGGCGCGGTGACGTGCGGGGGTTGGACCGCGCGTGGAACGACGTGATCGGTCGGGCGCGCGAGCACGGCCAGGCGATCGCGCTCGTGCGCGTGACGCCCAAGTCCGCGACGTGGCTCGCGCGCGCGTTCGATCGCAAGCGACTGGAAGGCGTGGAACTGGTACCGCTCTCGACGGTGATCCGCCGGCCCCCGGCCACGAACTGAGCCCGGAACGGGTGGCGCCCGCGCGCGCCGCGCGGCTATCCTCTCCTGTCATGCAGCCTGGACAGGATGTCCTCGCCGCGCTGCTCGACACCAGCGCCAGGACGTGGCGACTCTCGGACGGCCGCGGCTCCCTCGCGCGCGGCACCGCTTCGGGCGCGGCCACGCGTCGCGAGCACGCGCTCCTCTCGGCGCCCGGCATCGGCCCCTGCACGGACCGGCCGGCCGTGGCGCTGCTGCGATTCGACGATCGTGTGACCCCCGAGGGTGGCCCGGCGGTGGAGCTGACGCCCGCGTTCTCGCTCTCGAGCCGCGCCGACGGTCCACCGCTGATCAGTGCGCGTGCCACCGTGTTGCCGTTGCTCGAGAGCTTCGCCGAGCTGCCGTGGCCGCGCTGGCGGTTCCGGGGCGACGGCTGGCTCCTCGAACGCGAGTATCGGTTGATCGAAGGGCATGCCGCGCTGCTCGCGACGTGGCGGCTCCTCTCCGGCGGTCCGGTGCGACTGCACGTAGCGCCGCTCATGGTCGCGCGCTCGCTCGAAGGCCTCGAGCGCGAGACCCCCGAGTTCCGCGGCGCCACCACCGGCATCCCCGGCCGCGTACGCTGCGGCACCGTGGAGGGCTACGCCGCGCTCACGCTGTGGCACGGCGGCGCGTTCATGCCGGCGCGCGCGTGGCATCGCGGGCTCGCGTACCCCTGCGACGTGCACGTGGACGCCGGCGACCCCGATCGCGGCGCGGCCACGCCGTCCGAGGACGCGTTCCTGCCCGGATGGGTGCAGCGCGAGCTCGCCGAACCGGGGGCGGCGCTCCACATCGTGGCCTCACCCGAGGAGAGCCTGTTCCGGAACCTGGCGAGCGAACAGCGGCTCGGCACGCCGCCGGCGCGAACGCTCGCGGACTGCCTGGCGATGCTCGACCTGGCCGAGGGCGAGCGGCGAGCGCGCTGGCATGACGCGGCGCGTGCCGGCGCCTAGCACACGTTGCGGACGGCCGCGCAGGCGAGGGCGGCGCGACGGGCGGTGAATGCCAAGTCGGGAGCGCCGGTGCCGGAGGCCGAGCCGTCCTCGCTGGGGCCCCGGGACGCCGAGCTGGTGGCGAGGCTTGCGTCCCGGCTCCACGACGCGCTGCACGAGCGCGCCGATCGCACCTCAGTGCTCACGGACCCGGCTCGCGCTCTGGAGCGCGGCCCCGACGCGCTGCGTGTCGCCGCCGGGTTGGTGACGCTTCGCGAGTTCGACCGCGCGCGCGACATCGCGCGCGGCTACCTCGCCTACCTGGACGAAGGGTTGGCGCCCGAGTCGTTCGATGTGGCCGGGATGCCGATCTACGGGAGTCCGGAGAGTTCGCTGTGGCTCGTGCACGTCGTGGACCTGCTCGCGCGCCGTGACGACGACACCGATCGCACGCTCGTGTTCCTGAAGCAAGGCGCGCACGCCTCACTCGAGGGCGTGCTCCAGCACCTGCGCGCCGGCTCCCGCCACGGTGTCCATTGCGACCCCGATGGCTTCCTGTGGGCGGGCGAGGGGGACGCCGCGCGCGCCCGCGCCGACCTGAACGCGCTCTGGTATCACGCGCTCGTCGCCATGTCGCAGCTCGGCAAGCTTGCCGGGCGGCGCGAACACGCGGCGTTCTACATGGCCTGGGCACGCGAGCTCCAGCGCGCGTTCGTCGAGCGCTTCTGGGATGACGAGTCGAGCTCGCTCCTGCACGAACTCACGCCGGACGGCCGGGCCCTGCGCGCGGTGTCCCCATCGCATCTCTACGCCGTGTCATTGCCGCCCATGCTGCTGCCGCCCGAGCTCTCGGTGCGGCTGGTTCGAACGGTGTCGCGCGAGCTGCTCGCCACGCGCGGACTCCAGCCGCGTCCGGGCGACGGCGCGCCCGAGCCGGCGTGGCTCGGGCCCTGGGCGGCGGCCACGTCGCGCGCGCACGGCCGCGACGCGGCGACCACGCGCCGGGTGCGCGCGGTGCTCGAACGTTGGTGCGTCGCCGGTGAAGCGGACGCGCACGAGATCAGCGCGCGTGGCGCGGCCGACCTGTTGCGCGCGTTCGTCGAGGAGTTGGATCACCGCGTGCCGGCGGGAGCGGTCGAAGCCCAGACGGACCTGTTCCGCTCGAGCTAGCGTCTGAGACCTTCGCGCGTGCTGGCTTCTTCGCGCGCAGCCGGAGGCGACGGCTCAGTGGTTCGTCGTGTCCGGCACGACGGGCGGCGCCGTCGCGGGTGGAGGGGAGGACGGCGGCGTGGGCAGCGCGGGCGTGGGACCCGACGACTTCTTGCTCCCGAAGAATCCCTCGAGCAATCCCTTGGCCGCGGACCGCAGCGTGTCGCGCGCGGTCGTGCCGGTGAGCGGCGTCCCGGGAGCGGTGGTGTCCCGTGGCGCGCCGAGCTTCTCGAGCAGCGCCCGCCTCGCTGCCTCCCTCGCGTCGGCCTCGAGCCTCGTCCGCTGCTCGGTGAGCGCTTCCGAGGCGCGGCCCGCGAGCCGCGCGCGCATGGCGTTCGTGTCCCAGGCGACGCGCGGCGACTTGGCGGAGCCCGTGACGTGCAGGTCGAGCAGCATGCGCCCCTGCGCGTCGCTCAGGGCACCGGCCGCGAGCGCCGAGCGCGCACCCAGCGCTTCCACCGCGGCGGGCGGCAGCGTGACGCTCACGGCGTAGTCGAGCGCGCCGTCGAAGCCCACGGCGCCGGCCAGCCGCCACTCACCGTTGCTGCCGCTCAACACGACCGGGTCCGTCACCACGCGACCGTTCTCGATACGCAGCGGCAGTTCGAGCTTGGCGAAGTCCAGCTGCTTCACCTTGGGCACCTTCACGAACTGCGCCACGGCCTCGAGCGCAGGGCCTGGTCCGAGCCGGCCCTCGGTGAGCGCCGCGAGTCCCACGAGCGTCAGCGTGCGCTTCAGGTCGTCCGGCGTCTGGCCCGCGCCCGAGAACTCGAGGTTCGTGCTGAGCGTGCCGGCGAGCAGGTCCCTGACCGGCGACCACGCGCGCATGAGCGCGTCGGCCTGCACCTTGTCCACCACCGTGTGCACCGCATACACCGGCTTGCGCGTGTCGCGCAGGTCGAAGCGTGCGTCACCGGTGACGGTTCCCCCATAGCCCTGCATCTCGAAGCGTGGCGACTCGAGCGCCGCCGGCGAGAGCTTGACGTCGGCCTGCACCGCGGTCACGTACAGCCGGCCCTGCTTCAGCCTGTCGATGGCGACGCGGCCGGTGCCGCGCGCATTGGGCAGGAACGGGGCACCGGGCGTGGTGGGCAACAGCTCCGCGAGGTCGAGATGGGGCGAGCGGAACGCGAACTCCACGTCGGCGGGCGCCACCTTGGCCGGATCCGCCATCAGCGCCAGCGGCCGCGCCACGCTGGCGTCCAGCACGAACGATGACTTCCCGGCATGGGCCGAGAGCTGGCGGATCGCGGCGCGCTGGGGCGACAGCTCCACGCGGCCGTTCACGTGCTCCACCCGATTGGGCAGCCCGGCCCCCTCCACGCTCACGTCCTTCAACACCGCGGTGCCCGCGAGCGCCAGCGAGCCGGGATCGGCCGCGCGGCCGCGGCCCGAGACGTCCACCGCGGCATGGCCGCCGAGGTTCGTGCCCTGCGGCGTGAGCATCGGCGCCACCGCGGCCAGGTCCAAGTCGCCGCGCACGGCGAAGTCCACGATCGGATCGGTGAAGCGCGTCACCAGTAGTCGCGCCGCGACCGGTTGACCCGAGACGGTGGCGCGCGCGTTGGGTATGAGCAGCGTGTCGGGGCGGAAGTTCGCCGTGAGCGACAGCGCGCTCACCTCCGCCGGGGCGCCCGCGTAGCGAAACGCCGCGTCCTTCAACGTGAGCACGCCGTTCAACGCAGGGATCGCGCCGGGAGTCGTGGTGCCGCGGGCGGCCAGGTCGAACGCCACGCGGCCGCGCCCCGAGACCCCCTTCACCGCCTGCGCGTCAGCCACCGAGATCCACGACAACACCTGCGCCAGGTCCACGTCGCTGCCGCGCGCCTTCAGGTCGTAGCGTGCGCGCGGTCCGACGCTGTCCACGAGCCCCGAGAGTGCCAGCTTCGTGCTCCCGAGCTCGAGCGCCAGCTCCTCGAGCGCCAGCCGCTTGGACGGCGCGTCGAACTTGCCCTGGTGGCGCAGCCGCCATTCGAGCTTCGCGAGTCCCTGCTGGAGGTCGCTGGCGCGTGTCGCGCTGAGCGGACCGTACGCGAGCCCCGAGATCAGCGTCTCGCCGCCGGTGGCCACGCGTGCGCCGCCCTGCTCCGAACGGAGTTGCATGCGTGTCTCCACCGCGAACGACGTGCGCCGCGCGGCGCGCACGTCGTCGAGCAGCACGCCGCCCTTGCGCACACGGAACTCGCGCACGTCCAGGTCCAGCGCGGGCGCGGCCTGCGACTTGCCCTTGGGCTCCGTCCCGATGCCGTCCAGGTTCGTCGTGCCGTCGGCGCGCAGGAGCAGGTGGAGCGCCGGGCCGTCGAGCGTCAGCCGCCGCACTTTCACCTGCCGGCCGAGTAGTGCGAACACGTCGAGGTCCAGGTCCACCGAGCCCGCCGCGATCGCGGCGCCGCGCTCGAAGCCCCCGGGCTCGGCGAGCTCGAAGCGCTTGACCGCGAGCCGCACCGGCGGGAACAGCGACAGCGACACGCTCGCGAAGCGCACGTCGCGCGCGAGGCTGCGCTTGAGTTGCTCGCGCACGAGCTGCGTGGCACGGGCGGGCGGCAACAGCACGGCGAGCGCGCCCCATGCGAGTGCGAACAGCACGATCGGCGTGGCGATGATCCACGCCCATCGGGGGATGCGGCGCGGCGAAGTCATGCTCGGTTCTCTCCCCTG
>JAHFBX010000346.1 GCA_023249815.1 Candidatus Eiseniibacteriota bacterium | reverse complement strand
TCCTGGACGCCCCGTGAGGCGTGGTGCGCGAACTCGACGGATTGACGAGCGATGCCGAGGTGGTGGCGCGCGCCCTCGCGGGCGAGCCGGAGGCGCGCGCCATGTTGGTGGGCCGCCACCACACCAGTTGCTTGCGCCTGGCGCGGCACCTGCTGGGCGATGACAGCGATGCGGAGGACGCCGTGCAGGACACGTTCATCCGGGCCTTCACGGCGCTTCGCCAGTACGAGGAGCGCGACCGTTTCCGTGCCTGGCTGTTCCGCATCCTCGTCCACCGCTGCCGCAGCGCGGCGAGTCACCGCGCGCGCCGCCGCGAGCGATTCGTGATTGACGAGCACGCGGTACTCGGGGCCGGCGTCGACGGCGACGAGCGGCTGGTGGACGCCCAACGCTCGCTCGCTCGCGCGCTCACGGGGCTCGACCTCGCGCATCGCGAGGCGTTCCTCCTCAAAGTGGGGGAGGAGATGGAATACGACGAGATCTCGCGATTGACAGGCGTCGGAGTCCCCGCACTCAAGATGCGTGTGAAGCGCGCACGCGATCACGTGCGCGCGCACTGGCCGGGAGTACGCCATGACTGACGCAAACGACGACGACGCGCGCGACCGAAGCTTTGACGAGCGCGTGCGCGACCGCTACCGCGAGTCGCAGCCGCGTGACCCCGCTGCGGAGTCGCGACTGCTCGAACGCCTCGATTCGCCGCCGCCGCCGCCGCGTCGCGGCGGGTGGTTCGAGCCGCGCGGGTTCGTCCTGCGCCCGGCGGCCGCGGTGGCGCTCGCCGGGGTGACGCTCGCGGCCGCGCTGTGGGCGGGCTCGCGGCTCACGGGACCGGCGCCGGGTGGCGTGCGAGCCCCCACCGAGTCGCTGCCGCAGGTTGGCGTGACGGCCGGCGTGCCTGTGACGTTCGTGCTGCGCTCCAGCGACGCTGCGCGCGTGAATCTCGTCGGGGACTTCAACAGTTGGGACGCCGAAGCCACGCCGCTCACGCGCGACGGCACGCGCGACCTGTGGGTGGTGGAACTGAACCTGCCGCGTGGCGTGCACAACTACGCGTTCGTCCTGGACGGACGTGAGTGGCGGCCGGATCCTTTGGCGCCGCTCGCCGCGGACGCGTCGTTCGGTGGGCGCACGTCGGTGCTGGTGGTGGAAGGAGCGAATGGCTTGTGACGCGTGATCGCAACATCGCGAGCGTGGTGCGTGGCCCGGGCCGCCGGGTCGCGTTGACGCTCGCGTTCGTGTGCTTGCTCTCGCTCCCCGCGCGCGCCGCTGAGCCACGAGACGACGAGCCGCGGCTTCGAGCGCGGCTGACACCCGAGGCCGCCGAGCAGGTGCTGGCCCTCGTGCGCCAGGCGCGCGACGCCTCGCTCCCCACGGATCCGCTCGTGGCGAGGGCACTCGAGGGCGCGAGCCGCGGCGTCGAGTCTGCGCGCATCGTCACCGGCGTGCGCGCGCTCGCCGACGCGCTCGGCACGGCTCGCGGCGCGCTATCCCCCGGCGCCACGGCCGACGAGATCGTGGCGGGCGGCAACGCGCTCCTGGCGGGCGTGCCAGCGGACACGCTGACAAGCCTGCGCTCGAGCCGAGGGGGCGGGAGCCTCGTCATCCCGTTGGTCGTGCTCTGCGACCTGGTTTCTCGCGGCGTGCCCGCGGGGCCGGCGTCAGCGGCCGTGATCACCGCGTCCCGCAGTGGCGCCACGGACCGCACGCTGCTCCGTCTTCGCGAACGCATCCACGAGCGCATCGAGAAGGGCGGCTCGCCCGAGCGGGCCACCGGCGAAGTGCTCAAGCAGTGGCTCCGAGACGCGCCGTCGGGATCGCGCTCGGTGACATCGCCGCCGTCCGTTCCGCCCAAGCGACCGGGAAAGCCCTGAGCGCGCATGCCGCGCGGGAGGCCCACATGAGACTCGATCGCATCGCTGCAATCCTCACCGTCCTGTTGGGGACGGGGAACTCGAGCCCGTGTCTCGCGGTGCAACCTCCCGCGTCGGCGCCGCTCGCTTCGGCCACCAGCGCACGCGCTTCGAGCCCGTCCGTGCCGCTCTCGGCCTCGGTCTCGGGCGGAGAAAGCGGGCTCCACTGGGGGCTCTCGCTCGGCATGCCCGTGTCGGTGCCGCCTCGCGGCAGCGCGTCGGACCCGTTGGCGCTCCGCCCCGCATGGCGCGTGGACGCGCTGTTCAACGCGTCGCACGATCCGGCGCTCCAGGTCGAGACGGGTGGGCTCGCGACTTCGCTGCGCGTGGAGCGCGCGACGCAGCGAGAAGCCTTGTGGCTTGGCGTGTCACGTGGCGGCACGCGTGAGGCCAGCGACCCCGAGGCTCGCCTCCGCTGGGGCATCGGTGCGGTGCGCGCAATCGGCGACATCCGCACCGAGGTGTCGTGGGTCACGAGTTCGGTGCTGTTCTCCAACGATCCACGCTGGACGCGCACGTGGACCGAGCGGCAGTTCGTTCCCGAGAATCCGGAGTCGCTCCTGTTGGTAACTTACACAGAACGCGTGCCGCACGAGGTGTTCTGGCAGACGGCGCAGGCGACCATGCGCTGGGAGCGCGGGCGGTTCTCGATGGACGGCGTGGGCGGTCTCTCGGTGGGCGAGGGCGTGAGCGCGCGACGCTGGGCGCAGGCGCGCATGGGCTACACGCTCACCCGACACGTCGGCATGCTCGCCGCGTGGGGCGAGCGTCCCGCGGCGGCGCTCGCGTTCGAGGGCAATGCGCCGCCTCGCACCATGCTGGGAGTGGAGTGGCGACCGTGGGTGCCGCGCGGCGTGACCGCGCGCGGCGACGGCGCGCCGAGCAGCACCGGCTGGCGTGCCTTGCCAGCGGGGCACGATCTCCTGCTCGTGCGCGTGCACGCGCGCGACGCGAAGAGCGTGGAGCTCTCGGGCGACATCACGGACTGGTCGCCGCTGCGCATGGACCGCGTGAACGGCGGCTGGTGGGCGGTGCTCGTGCACGCCTCGCCGGGGGTACACCGCGTGCAGGTGCGCGTGGACGGCGGCGCGTGGACGGCGCCGCCCGGCCTGCCGCGCGCCGCGGATTCCGAGGGCGGGCCCGCGGGCGTGCTGCTCGTGAGCGGGGGGAGTAGCAGAGGGCCCGGGCCCGCGCGGCGCGGCGCCGCGCCGCATCGCGTGGGAGGCGCATGGCGCGCGCGTGTATCCTTCCTGCCGCCATGCGACTGTTCCTCGCCGTGTTCCCACCCGCGGACGTGCAGCAGGTCGCCTACCGTGCAGCCGACCCGCTG
>JAHFBX010000074.1 GCA_023249815.1 Candidatus Eiseniibacteriota bacterium | reverse complement strand
GCGGCGAGGCGGACATCCTGGTCGGCACGCAGATGATCGCGAAGGGGCTCGACTTCCCGCGCGTCACGCTGGTCGGCGTGCTGGACGCCGACGTGGCGCTCCACCTGCCGGACTTCCGTGCCGCGGAGCGCACGTTCCAATTGCTCGTCCAGGTGGCGGGTCGCTCGGGTCGTGGCCGCGAACCGGGCGAGGTGATGATCCAGACGTGCACGCCGGAGCACCCGGCGATCCTGGCGGTCGCGACATCGCCGTTGCTCGAGGGCGAGCGTACGTTCCGGACACGCGAACTCTCCGAGCGGCGCGACGCGGGCTACCCGCCGTTCACGCGGCTCGTCACGCTGCTCGTGGATGGGCCGGACGAAATGCTCGTGGAGACGGCCGCCACGGGGATCGCGGAACACGCGCGTGAGCAGGCGGGCGATGACGACGTCACCGTGCTGGGCCCGGCGCCACAGGCGCTGTCCCGGCTGCGCGACAGGCACCGCTGGCACGTGCTCTTGAAGAGCGAGAGCGGCAAGGCACTGCATCGCATCGCCGCCAGCGCCCTCGCCTGGGCCGACCAACCCGGCCACCGCAACATCCGCGTCATCGCCGATGTCGATCCGATCGAGGTGCTGTAGCGCAGCCTCCGGCCCTGCCCGTTGATGCCACCCGCTGTCGGCCGCAGACCTTCGGCCGGCTCCCGGGGATGCGGGGGGCATGCACCCCGAGGGGACGCGAGGCCTGGGCTTCCTGCCCAGGCCCCGCTAGTCCTTCGGCCCGCTCCGCCCTCCTGGCTGCGCGTGCCTCAGGGCTCCCCT
The DNA here is from genome assembly GCA_023249815.1 of Candidatus Eiseniibacteriota bacterium. Lineage (GTDB taxonomy): Bacteria > Eisenbacteria > RBG-16-71-46 > RBG-16-71-46 > RBG-16-71-46 > JAIOPA01. The sequence continues at coordinate 9,346 of JAHFBX010000074.1, read as the reverse complement.
CGGTTCGCATACCCCCGCAACCCCGGGACCGGGCGTACTGCTCGGCCGACAGCGGGTGGCATCAGCGGGCAGGGCCGGACTGTCGCGACCGCATCGCTCTAGGTGCGCGGGCGCGTCAGTCACGGGTTCGGGGAGTCCTGGTCAGGGCGCTGCAAGGACCGGCGTGAACGCTTGACGCTGTTCGAGTTGCAACCCTAGTGTCGCGCCTCCGACCCGCTTGGGCCCCTCCGTGCCCGCGATGGCACCCTTCCCGCAATGGGGAATCCCCAGACATGAGCCGCCCCAACCTACGCAGTGCCACCGAGGCCACCCACCTCGGGGAGGCCCCCTCGCCGATCACGTTCGACTTCATCCGGGAGAACCCCCGGGTGAGGCTCTACGTGCGCATGGCCGACGCCTCGCTCGAAGCCATCGGCTACACCGAGCACGGCGAGCGCCACGTCGGCCTCGTCTCGCGCATCGCGTTCAACGTCCTGAAGCGCATGGGCCGGCCCTAGCGCCAGTGCGAGCTGGCCGCCATCGCCGGCTACCTCCACGACATCGGCAACGCCGTGAATCGCGACCACCACGCTCAGACCGGCGCCGCCATGTCCATGCAGCTCTTGAGCGACTTCGGCATGCCCGACGAGGAGATCCTCGCCGTGATCTCCGCGATCGGGAACCACCACGAGAACGACGGCGACCCGGTGAACGACGTCGCCGCGGCGCTCATCCTGGCCGACAAGAGCGACGTGCACCGCACGCGTGTGCGCAACCCCGACATGATCAAGTTCGACATCCACGACCGCGTGAACTACGCGGTGGAGAAGAGCTTCTTGAACGTGGACGAGGACCGCAAGCACATCACGCTCGAACTCACGCTCGACCCCGCCATCTCGCACATGATGGAGTACTTCGAGATCTTCATGACGCGGATGCTCGCGTCTCGCAAGGCAGCCAAGCACCTGGGGGCCACGTTCGGGCTCCAGGTGAATGGCAACCGCCTCGTCTAAGGAGGAACGCGGTGAATCATCGGAAGACCGTGGCCGCCGCCGTGGCGGCCCTGCTGGTCGTCGCGGGCGTCGCGTCCGCGCGCAACATGCACTGCGCCGGCGGAATCCAGTACGTCGTGCAGGGCCTGAAGGACAAGGAGCGCGGCAACACCGAGGACTACTCGCGCGAGATGAACAAGGCGGTGGACCAGCTGGTCGCGTGCGCGAACGAGGACCCCGCGGATCTCGAGGCGCTGGGCTACCTGGGCTGGGCCTACGCCGAACTGGACAGCGCCGGCCCGGCCGGCACGTGGTTCCAGAAATCCATCGACGGCCTGTCCGCGAAGGGCGACAAGAAGAAGCTCGAGATCGTGCTCAACAATCGCGAGTCGTACTGGGCGCGCGCGTACAACGACGGCATCAAGCGCATCCAGGACGCGCAGAGCGCGTGGCCGGAGTACACGAAGACACCGTCGGACGACGAAAAAGCACTCAAGCAGGAGTCCACCAGGCAGTACGACGCGGCGCTCGCGAGCCTCACACGCGCGAAGCTCTTGAAGCCCGCGAGTGCCAGCACGATCCGCAACCTCGCCACGGGTTACGCCCTCATGGGCCGGTTCGACGAGGCCGAGGCCGTGCTCAGAAACGGGCAGACCGAGGCGGCGTCCGACAGCTCCGTGGGCAGCCTGGCCGAGGCGCTGCGCACCGTGCGCGCGAACAAGGCCGGCGGGCTGCTCGACGCGAAGAAGTTCGACGAGGCGATCGCCTACTACCAGGAACTCGCGCAGGCCGAACCCGGGAATGGCGACATCCTGATGGGCCTGGGCAGCGCGCTGTTCAACCGCGCGAACGGCAAGCAGGACGCGGCACGGCGCGCGGACTTCAAGCTCGCGGGTGAGGCCTACGCCAAGGCGTTCGCGGCCAAGCCGACCAACACGGACCTGGGCTTCAACGCGGCACTCGCCTACCAGTCGGCCGGCGAACTGGCACTCGCCGAGGCGCAGTGGCGCGCCGTGCTCAAGCAGACGCCCGAGGATCCCGAGGCGCTCTCGAGCCTGGGTTCGACGCTCGCCGACATGCAGAAGTTCGACGAGGCGGTGCAGGTGCTGAACCGCGCCGTGAACCTGAAGCCCGACAACAAGACGTATTTCCGCCAGCTCGGCGCCGTCTACAGCAAGGCCGGCAACAACGCCAAGTCCACCGAGATGCTCATGGTGTTCATGGCCATGAACGCCGGCAAGGAGAACGCCGACGCCGCGGCCACCGCGAAAGCCGCGAAGACCGGCTCGGCCGCGGCGAACACGCTCGCGGCCATGGGGCCGCCCGACAAGGTGTTCGACTGGGAATCCGACGGGCGCAAGCTCCAGACCTGGGTGTTCACGACCAAGAAGCAGAGCTTCACGTTCGACGGCGCGGCCGGCATGACGCTGGTGCAGAAGTCGGACTGGTCCACGACGGTCGCCGCCAAGAAGTGACCCGAGGGGCGCGGGGGCAGCGGGCCCGCGCCCACGGAGATCCCATGAACCCTGGAGCGAGCCCGCTCGGCCGCGTCGTGGTGCTGGGCTACGGCAACCAGGGCGAAGCGCACGCGCGCAATCTTCGCGACGCCGGCGAGCAGGTGAGCGTCGCCGCGCGCCCGGGACGGCCCGCCGAGCAGCGCGCGCGCGCGCACGGCTTCGCGGTCGCCGCACCCGCAGAGGCGCTGCGCGACGCCGACACGCTCGCGGTGCTCCTGCCCGACGAAGTCGTGCCGCAAGTGTGGCCCGAGTGGTCGAGCGCGATGCGCGCCACGAGCACGTTCGTGTTCGCGCACGGCTTCAACCTGCTCTACGGCTCGCTCGCGTTCCCGGTCGACGCGGCCGTCGTGCTCGTCTCGCCGACCGGGCCCGGCCGCGTCATCCGCGAACTCTACGAACGCGGCGAAGGCGTGCCGGCCTACCTCGCCGTGCACCAGCCCGGACGCGCCGACGCCTGGGTGCTCGCCACCCGCTACGCCACCGCGCTGGGTTCGGCGCGTGTGCGACTGCTTCGCACCACGGTGCGCGAGGAGACCGAGGTGGACCTGTTCGGCGAGCAGGCCGTGCTGTGCGGCGGCATGAATGCGCTCGTCTCGGCCGCGTACGAGACACTCGTGCGCGAGGGCTACACGCCGGAGATCGCCTATCTCGAATGCGTGCACCAGCTCCACTTCCTCGCCGAACTCCTGTATGCGCGCGGTGTCGCGGGACTCCGGCGCGGCATCTCGGGTACGGCGCTCTACGGCGACCTGACGCGTGGCCCGCGCGTAGTGAACGAGACCTCGCGCGCCGCGATGCGCGAGCTGCTCGCCGAGATCCGTTCGGGCGCCTTCGCACGCGAGTGGCTCGCCGAGGTGGCGGCGGGCAAGCCCGAACTGACCCGATTGCTCCGGCTGGCCGACGCCGACCCGATCGAGGCCGGCCGGCGCCGCGCGCTCGGAGACGAGACGCCGTCTTCGGCTGAGGACGGCCCGGCGGCGCGTCCGGGGGAATCGAAGTAACCCCTTGTCCATTAGGCGATTGACAGCGCCGGCGCGCTCCGGTTACGGTTCGGGTGTCCAGTTTTCGGGGGCCGCCCGTCCGGGCAACCGAGGCTCGGATGACCCCAGGAGGATGTGATGACCAAGGCCGATATCGTGGACCAGATCTCCGAACGCACCGGCCTCACCAAGAAGGACGTGGCCGAAACGGTCGACTGCTTCTTGAATGCGGTGGCCAAGGCGCTTTCGGATGGCCACCACATCGAGATCCGCGGCTTCGGCACGTTCCGGGTGAAGGACCGCAAGTCGCGCATCGCTCGCAATCCCCGCACCGGCGAAGCGGTTCCGGTGCCGCCGCGCCGCGTGCCCGTGTTCAAGGTGTCGAAGGAACTCAAGGACATGGTGTCGCAGCAGTAACGCCCACCCTTCGGGGCGCGCGAGACATTCCGAGACGGCCGGGCTCGCGAGCGGGCCCGGCCGTCTCGCTTGGGCGCCGGGCGGCCGGCGAGGCGCGCATGGTACGAATCCCACATACCCTTATGGGAACGGAGCCCGGCACAAGCTCCAGCGGCGCCGCGCCGGAGCGGGCGTCGCCCTCCACGAGCGTGCTCGCGTGGACCATGATGGCGATGCTGGCACTGCGAGTGGCCGCGACGGTGGCGCCGGGACAGTACGCGTGGGGGCTGTCGTTCGCGCGCGACGTGGCGCCCGCGATCGCCTGGCCACTTCTGACCCTGCTCGCCGCGGTGGTGGGTTGGGCGGTGCTCGGCGGCAGTTTCACGCCGCGCGCGGGCCGAGGCGCCAAGCGATTCGCGAACGCCTGGCCGTGGCTCGTGGGTATGGCGCTCCTGTGGCTGCTCTGGACGCTCCCCGACCAAGTGCGTTTCGTCGGCGACTTCGTGCTACGGCTTGGCGTGCTCGACGAACGTTGGTTCCGCACGCTGTTTCCGCAGGCGCTCCCGCTCGACCGGCTCGTGAACCACGTCCTGCCCGCGCTCGCCGCTCGAGCGCTCAGCGTGGAGCCGCTGCTCGTCATGCGTTGGCTCGGGCTCCTCGAGGCGTTGGTGCTGGTCCTGCTCGCCGTCCGGTTCGCGCGGCTCGTCTCGGACCGCGCGAGCGTCGCATGCGTGGTGGCCATCATCGTGTGCCTCGGCGGCTACGCCACGTTGCTCACGGGCTACAGCAAGCCCACGCCACAGCTGGCGCTGTGCGCGCTCGCGGCCGGCACGCTCGGCGTGGAACTGGTGAGCACGGGCCGCGCGGTCGCCGGCTTCGCGGCGGCGGTCTCGCTCGGGCTCGCATTCCACCGTGGCGGCCTCCCGTTGCTGCTGGTGTGGGCGGTGGTGAGCACGCTGGCCTGGCGGCGCGCGGGCCCGGAGCGCTCGCGGCTGTGGCCGCTCGTCGTGCCGCTCGTCGTGTTCCTTGCCGAGGCCCCGCGCCTGTTCCATGTCATCCGCGCGTTCGACATGGGCGTCAACTTCATGCCGAGCGAGGTGCGCCAGCAGGGTGGTGCGCTGGCGGCGGGGTTCTCGCCGCTCCGCCTCATGGATGCCGCGAACGCGGTGCTGTTGCACGCGCCGTTGGCGCTACTCGCGCTATACGCGCTGGCAGGGGCGCGGCGCTCGGCGGCGGCGCTCGTGCTCTCCACGCTCATCCTGGCGTTCGTTCCCGTGCTGTTGTTCGTGTACCTGCCGCTCGGGTCGTTTCGCGACTACGACTCGCTCGGCTCGGCGGGCGCGGCGTTCGCGGTGGCCTCGGCGTGGGCCGTCGCCCGCGGCCTTGCGCGCGCGCCGCGGGCCGGCGCGCTCGCCGCCGGGCTCGCGGCGTCGGTCGCGGTACCGTTCCTGCTGATCCTCGTGTCGCTCACGGACCTCGATCGCGGGATCGCGCGCGCGGATTCGCTGCTCGCCGGACCGCCCAGACGCAGCGCCACGCATCGTGCGAGCGTGCTCGATTGGATGGGCCTGCGTGCACTCAACGAGGAGCGCTACGGGCTCGCGCGCGACGCCTACCGGCGGCTCTGCCTCGAGACGCCGGTGCCGCGCGCGCTCAAGTTGTGGGGTGCCTCGGCGCTGATCGCGGACTCGCCACGCGAGGCCCAGGGTGCATTCACGCGGCTGCTCGAGCGCACGCCCGCGGACCCCGTGGGCTGGTACGGGCTGTGGATGTCCGCCGCGGTGGCCGGGGACACGCTCACCGCCGTGCGCGCATCGGAGCGCGCGCTGTCGTGGGGCAGCGGCAGCCCCGAGATGCACGACGTGGTGGAGTTCTTCGAGCACTATCCCCGGCTCTACGACGTCCTACGCGAGCTGCTCGCACCGGCTGGGAACACACCGGGCTAGGTGCGGCCCGGGCACTTCCGGCGTGCGCGACACCGGGAACGTACGGTGTTCGTCAGCGCGAGAGCCCCAGCCACTGCTTCGCGGCGGGAAGCGCCGGGTTCGTGGGTTCGAGTTCCACCAGCCGGGTCACGGCTTCGCGCACGCTCGCGGCATCCCCCAGCGTGATGCCGACCTCGGCCACGCCCTGCCATGCCGAGGCGAGGTCGGGCCGGATCTGCGTCGCTCGCCGGTAGTAGCCCATCGCCTCGTCCGGATGGCCGGAGAGCCCGGCGAGGATCCCCCACTGTACGAGCATCCGCGGATGCGGCGAGAGGTCGAGCGAGCGCTGGAACAGCCGCCGCGCGTCGGCGAACTGACCGCGCGCGTAGCGGAGGAGTCCGAGCGTGGCGAGGCCCTGCGCGCGCTCCTCGGTCTCGCGGAACGGCGGCCCGACGAGGATCGACTCCGCGCGCGCCCAGAGCCGCGGCGGATCCGACTGGATCGCGGCCCACTGGAGCGCGGGCAGGAGGGAGGCCAGTCCGAACGCCGCGGCGAGACTGCGCGCGCGGGACGTCGCGCTGAGTACCGCCGCGAATCGCCACGCGAGCAGCGCGGCCACCACGGAACCCGCGAATGCGAACACGTCCCAGTCGCGAAACAGTCCCTGCTGGGGCGGGACCAGGACGAGCAGCGCGAGCGGCGGGATCACGAGCGCGGCCGCGAGTGCCCACTGGCGTGCCCCGAGCCGTGGGCGAAGGGACAGCAGAAGCGGCAGCACGGGCGCGAGTGGCACGAGCAGGCCGAGCACGTTCGCTCGATCGGCGAGCCGCGCCGCTTGGAATCGCGCGAGCAGCGCGCCACTCGAGGTGGGCAGGTGCTGGGCACGGTCGTAGCCCGACACGACGCGCCACAGGTCGGGGCCCGCGATCGACAGCGCGGCGAGCGGCGCCAGGAGACCGAGCCACGTGCTCCCATCGGGCCGCCGTCTCGTGCGAAACACCAGCACGGCGCCCACGAGCCACACCGGCACCAGGGCGAGCGCCGAGCGATGCAGGAGGAGCGCGAGTCCCAACGACACACCCACCGTGCCGAGACCGCGGCCGTCATTTTCGAGCCGCACGACACCTGCTGCGAGTAGGGTGGCGAGCGCGCACACCTCGACACTCGCCTTGGCGTAGCCGTTGTCGAGCGCGAGCGCACCGGTCGAGGCCGCGATCGTCGCGACCGCGAGCGCCACGAGCCCGCGAGTCCCGGCCGCGACCGCGAGCCGCCAGCCCGCGAGCGCCGTGAGGAACGCGAGCAGCGCGCCCTGCGCGCGCCCCACGTCCTCGGGCGTCATAGGGGTACTCGCCGCGACGGCGCGCGGCAGCGCGTGATGGAGGTACAGGTCGCCACGCGTCGCCTGCGGCGCGACGGTCTCCGGATGCTCGAGCGTGGCGAACTCGCCGTGGCGAAGGCTCGCATCGCCCGTGTAAAGCGCGCGGTCGGGATGCGCGAGCGTGAACATCGCGAGCGCGGTCGCGACCACGAGCGCGCTCGCGAACAGCATGCCCGCGGAGTCGGGCAGCAGGCGAGTCAGACGTCGTCCCACCGCGGGCACCATCGCGACCAGGACCACGACGACGCTTGCGATCCACTCGGCCTCGGGTACGTCCCGCCACAGGTCGAAGCCCCACAGCGGGCGGCCGGGGACGAACACGGCCAGCACCCGAATGGCGAGCACCGTGAGCAACCCAAGAACGAGCGCGAGCATCACTCCGCCCTCGTGAGCGCTCGAGGTCCCGGCGGTGTGCGGCTCGAGTCTCGCGCGTGGCTCGCGGGGCCGTGTCCTGCCCGCGTGCGCCGCGGGATTTCGCCGCTTGCCGCGTGCCGCGCTCATGGCCCCGGGTTCGCCAGCAACCAGGCGCGCGCGTCCTTGAGCGTGGCGCCGTCGGGCTCCAGTCGCTCCAGGTTCTCAACCGCCAGCTCCATGCTCGCGCGATCCCCGAGAGCGCTCGCGGCCGCTGCCATGCCGCGCCACGCCGCGTTCAGGTTCGGGTTGAGCGACGCAGCTTGACGGTAGCGCTCCATCGCCCGCTCGGGGCGGCCGGCGAGCGTCTCGGCCATCCCGATCTGGACGAACATGCGCGGGTTGGGCGCGACCTCCGCCGAACGCTCGAACAGCTTGAGCGCGAGCTCATACTGCCCGCGGCCCAAGCGCATGAACCCGAGTGTGCCCAAACCCTCGGCCACGTCGCTCGCGCGCCGGGCGGGGGGTCCGAGGAGGATGGACTCGGCGCGCGACCACGCGCGCTCGGGCTCCGACTGCAACCGAGCCCACTGGAACGCGGGAATGACGGCGGCGAGCGCCACGGGCAGCGCCAAACCGCGCAGCGACGGCCGCGCGTCCAAGACGCGCGCCAGGCGCCACGCCGCGAGGACTGCGAGCGCCGAACCCACGAACGCGAACACGTCCCAGTCACGCGGTAGCTCGTGCTGCGGCTGGACGACGAACAGCAGTGCCAGGGGTGGCAGCAGGAGCGCGGCGCCGAGCACGACCTCGCGCGCGGTGGGCCGCGGCGCCAGCACGAGGAGCAGCGGCACGATCGGCGCCAGCGGCAGTAGGAAGGCGAGCGTGTTGAGCGAATCGCCGAGCCGCACAGGGGTCAGCGCCGCGGCGAGCGTGGCCACGACGCCGCCCGCCGCGTGATGGCTCTGGTCGAACGTGGTGATCACCTGCCAGAGCCGGGGTGCCACGAACACGAGCGACACGATCGGTGCCACGAGGCCGAGCCACGCGCGCGGCTCGCGCAGCCGGTCCGCGCGCGCAGCCACCACGACGCCGGCGGCCCACACCGGCACGAGCGTCAACGCCGAACGATGGAGCAGGAGCGCGATCGCGAGCGAGCCGCCGACCGTGCCGAGGCCGCGACCGTCGGCCGCGAGCCTCGCCACGCCCACGGCGAGCACGCTCGTCAATGCTGCGATCTCCACGGACGCCTTGCCGTAGCCGGTGTCGAGCGCCAGCGCGCCGGTGCACGCGGCGATCAGCGCCACCGCCACGCCCACCAGGCCGCGCGCGCCGACCGCCGTGGCGAGCCGAAAACCGGCGAGCGCCGTGAGCCCCGCGAGCAGGGCGCCGAGCGCGCGGCCGGCCTGGTCCGTGGTCCATGGCGTGTGCAGCGAGACCCAGCGCGGGAACGCGTGGTGCAGCACGAGATCCCCTCGCAGGGCCTGTTCGGCCAGGAGCTCCGGCTGCGTCACCTGCGCGAACGCGCCGTGGCGAAGGATGGCGTCGCCCGTGTAGAGCGCACGATCGGGCGAGTTCCACATGAAGAGCGCCATCACTGCGGCGCTCGCGAGCGCCAACGCCCACGCGCCGGCGCCCTGCATCGATCGTGCTCCCGAGGGCCACGCGCGCGCCGCGGTGCGCCACACGGCGGGCGCGCAGGCGACGAGCGTCAGCGCGAGCCCCGCGCCGAACCCGCCGGGCGTGAGGTCGCGCCCCAGGTCCAGCCCCCACATACCACTGCCGGGGATTCTCGCCGCGAGGACGCGCAGCGCGAGCAGTGCCACGA
>JAHFBX010000345.1 GCA_023249815.1 Candidatus Eiseniibacteriota bacterium | reverse complement strand
AGGTCGTGCCCGTGAACGTGGGCGAGGGCAAGCGTGCGACCGTGGTGGAGCGCGACGAACACTTCCGAGCCGACACGACGCTCGACGAACTGGCGAAGCTGCGCCCGGTGTTTCGCAAGGACGGCAGCATCACCGCGGGGAACGCGAGCGCCATCACCGACGGCGCCGCCGCCATGATGGTGCTGTCCGAGCAGGCCGTGGCGGAACATGGTGTGACGCCCGAGGCCGTCGTGCTCGGCTGGACGAGCGTGGGTGTGGACCCCGCGCGCATGGGCCTCGGCCCGGTGCCGGCGGTGCACAAGCTGCTCGAGCGCCAGCGCATGAAGCTCGAGCAGGTCGACTTGATCGAGTTGAACGAGGCGTTCGCGTCACAGGTGCTCGCGTGCGACCGCGAGCTCAAGATGGATCACGGGCGGTTGAACGTGAACGGCGGCGGCATCGCGCTCGGGCACCCCACCGGCTGCAGCGGCGCGCGCATCCTCGTGGGCCTCGTGCACGAGCTCAGGCGCACGAAGGGCCGCTACGGCATCGCCACGCTGTGCGTGAGCGGCGGGCAGGGCATGGCCGTGCTGGTGGAGCGGGTGTGAGCGAGCCGAACATCCTGGTCGGAGTCGAAGGCGTCGTCGCCGTGATCAAGCTCAACCGCCCGGACAAGCTGAACGCGTTCACGGGGGACATGCGCGAGCGGCTCGTGGAGGCACTGGACCACGTCGCCGCCGATCGCGAGGCGCGCGTGCTGGTGCTCACGGGAGCGGGCAAGGGGTTCTGCTCGGGTGGCGACATCCAGCACATGGTGGACTTGAAGTCGCGCGGGAAGGGCTTCGACGCGCTCGAGCCGCTGGTCGACGCAGGCCGCGCCATCGTCACGCGCCTGGCGGCGCTGGAGATCCCCGTGATCGCCGCGGTGAACGGTGTCGCGGCCGGCGCGGGCATGAACCTGGCGCTCGCGTGCGACGTGCGGCTCGCCTCCAGCGAGGCGCGCTTCGGCGAGACGTTCGTCAAGATCGGACTCCACCCGGACTGGGGCGGCACGTATCACCTGACACGCCTCGCGGGTACGGCGGCCGCGCTCGACCTGTGCTGGACGGGCGAGGTGATCGACGCGGACGAAGCGCTGCGACTTGGGCTCGTCCAACGCGTCTACCCCGCCAAGTCGTTCGCGAAGGACTGGCGCGAGTACGTGGCGCGACTGGCCGCGGCGCCTGTCACCAGCCTGCGCGCGGCGAAGCGCACGCTCCGTGCCGCGCTCGGCCGCACGCTCGAACAGTGCCTCGACGCCGAGTCGCGGGCGCAGGCGGCGTGCTGGGCGAGCGTCGATTCCACCGAGGGCCTGGCGGCGTTCGTGGAGAAGCGTGCAGCGAGCTTCACGGCGGAGCCGATCGAGGAGGACACACTCGCGCCGAGGACGGTCGTACGGCACTTCGAGTAGCGCGTCAGTTCTTGAGCAGCGAATTGGCGCTCAGCGTGTCGCCGGCGGCAAGCATGACCAGCGCGCGATCGGCGAGCGCTCGGCTCGCGGAATCCGGCACGCCCAAGCGATAGCAGAGCAGGTCGCGCACGGCGCCGGCGCGCTGCCCGCACGCGGCGCGGGCCGCGGCGCGCCAGCGATACGCGTCCACGTACCACGGCGCCACACGCAGCACGCCATCGAGCGCCTTCGCGTAGTCCGAGTTGGCGCCGCGCGCGATGTTCCGTTGCATGAGGTTCCGCGCGCCTCGCGCCTGGCCCCCGACCGAGAGCGGGACGGCCGGAGGCTTCGCCACCGACGCCGCGAGCCGCAGGATGTGCTCACGGATCACCCATTCGTTCCGGAGCGTCGGGTGCACGCCGACGCGCGCGAGCGCACCGGTCCAGGCGTCGAGCGCGCCCCGCGTGTCGCCGCGCGCCTCGGCGTCGGTGGCCAGCGCCAGCACGTCGGGGACGAGCGGATCGGCATCCACGGGCGGCCGCGCGCGCACGAGCACGGACTGCCACGCGGGAACCGCGGCGGCGCCGCGCCGTGCCGGGTCGAACAGCCACCAGCGCACCGCGTCGACCGCGGCGGAGTCGAACGGCGTGCCGCCCTTGCTGACGCGCGTGTCCCGCACGACGCCCAGGGAGTCCACGAGCACGCACACCGAGACGGCGGCCGAATCCCCCCGCTCGAGTGATTCGGATCGAAAGTTGAGTCCGACGGCGTCGCGCACCAACGGCGCGCGGTCCGGGGCGAGGCCCGGCGGCGAGTCGCATGGCGTGCCGAGGCCGGTGGCCTCGTTCGCCCGCGCCAGGGGGGCAAGCAGCGAGGCGAGCAGCGAGAGGGCGGCGGCCAGCAGGCGAGGACGAACCGGAAGTAGGCGTGGGAGATACACGGGAGGGCGAGTGTACCGGGCACGCCCGAGCCCGGTGTCACGTCTCGGTTCGGCAGACGGGGCCACCCGTCGCGGGAAAGGTGGCGCGGCGGCCTGCCCCAGGGGGGGACGGGCGTCCGAGCGGTTTTCAGACAGGGCCCGCGCCCCAATTCCTGCAGGAATTACGCATGACTTGATCAGAGGCGCCACGCGGAGCCTCGATCTCGACGCCTCTCCCCAAGCCCCGGAGTCTCCATGAACGGCCGCCAATCCCATGACTCGCAGCGCCGGTCGCCCTCCCGACCGCCCGGCGTTCCGACCCTGTTACTACTGCTTCTCTTGGCGCTCATCGCCCGACCCGGGCGAGTCATGGCGCAGGCGCTCGACGCCAGCCTGTGGGTAACCGACGGCGACGTGAGAGCGATCGCGCCGTGGGGAAACACGATCTACGTGGGCGGGGACTTCTCGTACATCGGGGCCAACACCGGCGGCATGGTCGAACTCGACGGCCTCGGGCGCGCGCGGAGCGGCCTGCCGCGAGTGGACGGCAACGTCACCGCCAGCGTGAGCGACGGCGCCGGCGGCTGGTTCATCGCGGGGACGTTCACGCACGTGGCGGGCATCGCCCGTCCTGGCCTGGCGCGTGTGCTCGCCGACGGCTCGGTCTCGGCGTGGTCGCCGAGCCCCGCGCCGAGTGGAAGTGTCGCGTGCCTCGAGCACCAGGGCACGCGCTTGTTCGTCGCGACGACCGCCTCGACGCTCGTCGCCTACGACGACGCCACGGGCGCGAGGGTGGGCGGCTGGGCGCCCGCGGTCACCGGGCTCGTGACCGCGCTCGCGGTTAACGGAACCACGTTGTTCGCGGGCGGCAGCCTGAGCTTCACGATCACCAGTCCACCCTCGACCGGCACAGGTATCGCGGCGATCAACACGA
>JAHFBX010000073.1 GCA_023249815.1 Candidatus Eiseniibacteriota bacterium | reverse complement strand
GTGCCAGCAGCCGCCGTCACGCGCGCGACCCGCCGCCCGGCCACCGCGTCGGCCGGCGACGCCACACCGCGCCCGCGTCCCGGGGCGACCCGCGCCAAGGATCCCCGCTGATGCCGCGCCGCACCGATATCCACAAGATCATGGTGTTGGGCGCCGGGCCGATCGTGATCGGACAGGCGTGCGAGTTCGACTACTCGGGTACGCAGGGCTGTCGCGCCTTGAAGAGCCTCGGCTATGAGGTCGTGCTCCTGAACTCGAACCCGGCCACGATCATGACCGACCCGGAGTTCGCCGACCGCACGTACGTCGAGCCGCTGATCCCGTCGATAGCGGCGCGCATCATCGAGAAGGAGCGGCCGGACGCGCTGCTGCCCACGCTCGGCGGGCAGACGGCGCTGAATCTGGCGGTGACGCTCGCGCACGCGGGCGTGCTCGAGAAGTACGGCGTGCGCCTGATCGGCGCCTCGCTCGAGGCCATCGAAACCGCCGAGGACCGCGACCGGTTCAAGAAGGCGATGGAGCACGCGGGTCTGCAGCTGCCGCGCAGCGGCTACGCGACCACGGTGGCGGACGCGGTCTCGCTCGGCGAACAGCTCGGCTATCCGCTCGTCATCCGTTCATCGTTCACGCTCGGCGGGCAGGGCTCAGGCCTGGTGCTCGACCGCCGCCACCTGCGCGAGGCGGCGCGGATGGGCATCGCGGCGAGCCCGAACGGCGGCATCCTGATCGAGGAGTGCCTGCTCGGTTGGAAGGAGTTCGAGCTCGAGGTCATGCGCGACGGCCACGACAACGTGGTCGTCGTGTGCTCGATCGAGAACTTCGATCCCATGGGGGTGCACACCGGCGACTCGATCACGGTGGCGCCGGCGCAGACGCTCTCCGACCGCTGCTACCAGGACATGCGTGACGCGGCGCTTCGCATCATCCGCGCCATCAAGATCGAGGCTGGAGGCTGCAACATCCAGTTCGCGGTGCATCCGGGAAGCGGCGAGATGCGCGTCATCGAGATGAACCCGCGCGTCTCGCGCAGTTCCGCGCTGGCCTCGAAGGCCACGGGTTTCCCCATAGCCAAGATCAGCGCCATGCTCGCGGCCGGGCTGACGCTCGACGAGATCCCGAACGACATCACGAAGAAGACACCGGCGTGCTTCGAACCGTCGCTCGACTACTGCGTCGTGAAGATCCCGCGCTGGGCGTTCGAGAAGTTCCGCGTCACCGACCGCCGGCTGGGGACTCGCATGAAGTCGGTGGGCGAGGCGATGGCGATCGGCCGCACGTTCCCCGAGGCGCTGCTCAAGGGTTGGCGCGCGCTCGAGACGGGCGGCGACATGCTGCCGGCTCCGGCGGCCCCGGCCGACGTGGAAGCGCTGCAGCACACGTTGCGCGAGCCCTCGCCCGAGCGGCTGCGCGACCTGTTCCGGCTGCTCGCGGCCGGCCAGCCGCCCGAGACACTCGCGGAGCTCACCGGCATCGACCCGTGGTTCCTGCACCAGATGCGGCGTATCACGGAGTTCGATCGAGGGCTCCACGGCGCGCGCTGGGACGACGCGCTCGTCCGGCGCGCCAAGCGGCTCGGGTTCTCCGACCGCCACCTGGGAGCGCGCATGCGGCTCGAGGAGACCGAGGTGCGGCGCCACCGCATCGCGGCCGGCATCGTGCCGGTGATGAAGGCGGTGGACACCTGCGGCGCCGAGTTCCAGGCGGAGACGCCCTACTTCTACTCCACGTACGAGGACGAGTGCGAAGTGCCCGAGTCCACGCGCCCGCGTGTGCTCATCATCGGCTCGGGCCCGAACCGCATCGGCCAGGGCCTCGAGTTCGACTATTGCTGCGTGCAGGCCGCGCTGGAACTCAAGAGCCGCGGCTTCGACGTGCTGCTCGCGAACTCGAATCCGGAAACGGTGAGCACGGACTACGACGTCTCGAGCCGCCTCTACTTCGAGCCGCTGACCGCCGAGGACGTGCTCAACATCGTGGACCGCGAGCAGCCCATCGGCGTCATCGTGCAACTCGGGGGCCAGACCCCGCTGAAGCTGGCGCGCGCGCTGCACGAGGCGGGCGTGCCGATCCTCGGCACGCCGTTCGACGGACTCGACCTGGCCGAGAACCGCTCGCGCTGGCGCGACCTCGTGACCGCGGTGGGCTTGAAGCAGCCCGAATCGCGCATCGCCTCGACGCGCGAGGAGTCGCTCGCCTGCGCCGAGCAGCTCGGCTACCCGGTGCTGGTACGCCCGTCCTACGTGCTGGGCGGACGCGGCATGCGCATCGTGTACGACCGCGGCGAACTCGAGGAGTGGCTGACGCGCGAAGCGCTGGTGTCCGCCGACGAGCCGGTGCTGCTCGACAAGTTCCTCGAGGGCGCGCTCGAGGTGGACGTGGACGCCGTGGCCGACGGCGAAACCGTTCTGGTGGGCGCCGTCATGGAGCACATCGAGGAGGCGGGTGTGCACTCGGGCGACTCCACCTGCGTGATCCCGCCCTACACGCTGGGGGACGGCACGGTGGCCGAAGTGCGCGCGATCACCGCGCGGCTCGCGGAGGCGCTCGGCGTACGCGGTCTCCTAAACGTGCAATACGCGGTGCGCATGGGCGAGATCTACGTGCTCGAGGCGAACCCGCGTGCCTCGCGCACCGTACCGTTCGTGAGCAAGGCGGTGGGCATCCCGCTCGCGCGGCTCGCCGCCCGCGTCATGGTGGGCGAGCGCCTCTCCGACATCCGGCCCGCCGCCACCGAGCCGCGCATGATCAGCGTCAAGAAGCCGGTGCTGCCGTTCAGCCGGTTCCCGGGCGAAGACGCGCTGCTGGGCCCTGAGATGAAGTCCACGGGCGAGGTCATGGGCCGCGACCTGGACTTCGGCCGGGCGCTGGCCAAAGCGCACCTCGGCGCGGGAGAATCGCTGCCCGACTCGGGCAACGTGCTGCTGTCGGTGCGTGACGACGACAAGCGCTCGATCACGTTCATGGCGAAGAAACTGGTGGAGCTGGGGTATGGACTGGTGGCCACGCGCGGCACCGCACGGTTCCTGCACCGGAACGGCATCCCGGTGCGCGAGGTGTTCAAGGTGCACGAGGGCCGGCCGCACGTGGCCGACCTCATCGAAAACGGGGAGATCCAACTGGTCATCAATACGCCGCTCGGGCGCGCGTCGGAATACGACGAGCAGGCCATCCGCGAACGCGCGGTGGCCATGGGCGTGCCCGTGGTCACCACGCTCGCCGGGGCGCAGGTGACGGTGGCGGGGCTCGAGGCCATGCGCCGCGGTCCCTTGGACGTCACCTGCCTTCAGGAAGCGCTGTGAGGAGATCGCGGTGAGATTCGTCGTGTCCCGAAGCCGGCTCGCCCAGCTCGCGGTGCTCCTGCTGCTCGCCGGCTTCACCGCGTCGTGCGCCTACTACAACACGTTCTACCTGGCGCGGAAGTACTACATGAAGGCCACCGACGGGCAGCCGTACGAGGTCGACCGCGAAGGCTCGTCGCAGCGACCGAACTACAACAAGTCGGCGGACTACTCGAAGAAGGTGCTCGGCGTGCACCCGAGATCGAAATGGGTGGACGATGCCTGGCTCATGTGGGCGCGCACGTTGATCGGAACCGACGATCCGCTGAAGGCCGTGGCGATGCTGCAGGAGTTCGAGACGCGCTTCCCCAAAAGCGACCAGCGTCCCGACGCCGAGTTCTACCTCGGGCTCGCGTACCGCGCGGCGCGCAAGTACGAGTTGGCCGTGGACCGGTTCGACAACTTCCTGGCGCAGGCCCCGAAGCACGTGCTCGTGCCGTACGCGTGGTACGAGCGTTCGCGAGCGCTGCTCGCGCTCAACCGACCACAGGATGCGGCCCGCTCGGCGGGGCAGATCATCGAGCACTTCTCCAATCACGTGCTCGTGGACCGCGCGCTACGCCAGCGCGCCGAAGCGCGCTATCTACAAAAGGATTGGAAGGGCGCCCGCGACGACTTCCGCAGCATCGGGCAGCGGGCGCTCACCGATGACGACCGCTTCCGCTACCTGCTGCGCGAGGTGGACTGCCTCGAATCCGACCGCCAGTACGAGGAAGCGCGCGCCGTGCTACGCGACGCGCGCTCGCACGTGCCGGCCCCGCCCCCCGTGCCGGCGCTCCAGCGCGTGGGTACGACGAGCGCCGCCCCCGGCTCGGCGCCGCTGGTGCAGCCGACCACGGTCGCGGTGGGCCCGGGACAGGACAAGTATGGGCGGCTCACGATCCGCATGGGTGGCGTGGAGTTGCTCGCGGGTCGCGTCAAGGAGGCGGTGCAGTACTTCGAGAGCGTGATTCACGATTATCCCCGCACGCAGCTCGCGGCCGAGGCCCAGTACCGCATCGGCTACGCCTACGAGACCGGCGCGGACGATTTCGCGCGCGCGCGCGTCGAGTACCCGAGGGTGAAGGAGCAGACGGGCACGTCGCAGTTCGCGCAGCAGGCGCAGCAGCGGCTGGAGAACCTGGACCGCATCGAGCGATTCCGGACCGCGAGCGGCGCCGACTCCGTGGAGCGGAAGGCCGAGGCCCGCTTCCTCACCGCCGAGCACTACCTCTACAACCTCGATCGCCCGGAGCGAGCGCTCGTGGAGTACCGCGCCATCTCGGACTCCAGCACGAGCCGGTCGGCGGTCGCGCGAGCGCTGAACGCGCAGGCCTGGGTGATGTCACGAAAGTTGAGCCAGCGCTCCGCGGGCGACTCGCTGTTCTGGAAGGTGGTGCGCGAGTACCCCGCCACCGAGGCGCAACTCGCGGCGCGCGACTACCTGGAGGCTGACGGGCACACCGTTCCGAGCGAGCTGATCGTGCCGCCCAAGGAGCCCGTGAAGCCGCTGCTCGACCTGGGCGATTCGCTCACTCGCCCGCCTCGGCATACGCCGCAACTCGGCACATCACAGCTGCCGCTCACGGACCCGACGCGCCTGGGTCCGGGGTCGCGCGCGGGAGCACTGGCGGACTCGATGCGGCGCATTCGCGCCGCCCGCGACACGCTTCTGGCCGCCGCGATGCGTGACACGAGCGCGGCCGGCCGCGCGCGCGTGGACTCGCTCCGCCGTGTGTTCTCGCGGCCCGACACCACCGGCCGTGGCGCGATGATGGCCGAGATCGAGCGGCGCTTGCCAAAGCCCGACAGCGTCATGATCGCTCCCGAGGGCTCGCCGCCCGTCCTCGGCGCCGAGCCCGGCGCCGCCCGCGTCACGCTCCCGAGCCCGTCCGCGGCGACGCACACGCTGCTGCCGGACGACCGCGGTGTGGAACAACCGCCGCCCGCTTCGTCACTCGCGGGTGGCGACAGCCTGAATCGCCTGCTCCCCGACTCTTCCCGGGCGGTGCGCGCGGGCAGCGACACCCTGCGTCGCCTGCTCCCCGACTCTTCACGAGCGGAGCGCGCGCGCAGCGCCACGATGGACTGGGTGACGGGCGCGACGTCCATGACACCACGCCCGTTCTCGGAGCCGCTGCCGGCGCGCATCTCGCCGCGAGTGCGCACCGACACCGCCGGCGTGCGGCACGCGCTCGTTCCCGACAGCCTGCGCAAGCTGTCGACCGCCGCGGGGGCCGGCACGGCGCCACCGGCGGGCAGTCCCGAATCGGGCGCGGTCGCGGTGCCCGCGGACGGCGATGCCGTGACCCCAGAGGCGGCGCCGGCGCCGCCGGCGGCGCCGGAAAAGCCCGCGTCTCGCAGCATCACGTCGTGGGAACGCCACAAGAAGGATCCCCTGGAACGCGCGCGCGAGCGCGACGCGAAGCGCCGTGCGAAGGCCGTGCGCGATTCGCTCAAGCACGTGAAGTCGCATCCACCCGCCCAGCTTCAACCCGCCGCGCCGGACACGGCCGCGCTGGGCAAGGCGCGCCAGGACTCGCTCGCGCGTGTCGTGCCGCCACCGGTCGCGCGCCCCGACACCTTGAAGTCCGCGCGCCCCGACACCACGTCGGGCCGAGAGCGATGAGCACGCCGCAGCGCACGTGGCGCCAGGTCGCGGCGAAGGTGCGAGCGCACCGCGAGTACGGCGCGGGTTTCCACTGGCTCGACCTCGAGGTGCCGACGGGCTTCGCCGCGCCAGTCGCGGGGCAGTTCGTGCAGCTCCTGCTCGACTTCCCGTCGCCGGTGCTGCTGCCGCGCCCGATGAGCGTGGCCAGCGCCTCGCGTCGCGGCGGCCGCCTGCGCATCGGTTTTCTCTACGCGCCGGTGGGCTCGGGCACGCGCGCGCTGGCGAAGCTCGCGGTCGGCGACACGGTGCACGTGACGGGCCCGCTCGGCCGCGGCTACCCACTCGCGGAGCGCGGCACGCCCGTGCTGGTGGCGGGCGGCCGCGGCGTGGCGCCGCTCTTGATGGCGGCCGACGTGATCGCAAAGTCGCGCCGGCGCTGCGAGTTCGTATTCGGGGCGCGCACCGCGTCGCTGCTCGTGGGGCACGCCGAGGCGCGCGAGCGGCTGGCGCGAAACGGCAGCCGCCTGCACGTCGCCACGGACGATGGCAGCCGCGGGTTCCGTGGCAATGTCGTGCAGCTGCTCGACAAGCTCGCGGGCAAGCTCGAGCCGCCGCTCGTGATCCACGCCTGCGGACCGCACGGCATGCTGGCCGCGGTGGCGCGCTGGGCCATGGCGAACGGCGCGCGCGCGCATCTCGCCATGGAGAGCGTCATGGCGTGCGGCACCGGCGTGTGCCGCGGTTGTCCGCTGCCGCGCTCGAACGAGGCGCGTGACCGTGTGCTCGCCGAGGGCGCCGCGGCCGCGGCGTTGAAGGGGAACCCGGAGTGGGCCATGTGCTGCACGGATGGCCCTGTGTTCGAGTCGCGCGAGCTCGATTGGGAGCGCGTCGAATGAGCCACGCCGCGCCGCGGCGCAAGCCCATCCCGCCCGCCCGCGTGGACCTGCGCGTGCGCATCGGCACGCTCGAGCTCAAGAACCCGATCCTCACCGCGTCGGGCACGTTCGGCTACGGAGACGAGTACGCGCACGTCGTGGACCTCTCCACGCTGGGCGGCGTCGTGACCAAGACCGTCACAGTGAAGCCGCGCGCAGGCAACGCACCGACGCGGATCGCCGAGACGCCGGGTGGCATGTTGAACAGCATCGGGCTCGAGAACGTGGGTCTCGCGCGATTCCGGGACGAGAAACTGCCGCGATTGCGCGTGCTCAAGGCCACGGTGATCGCCAGCGTGGGCGGCGAGACGCCCGAGGAACTCGAGACACTGCTGCGCGCGCTGGGCCGGGAGAAGGGCGTGGGTGCGTTCGAGGTGAACTTCTCGTGCCCGAACGTCGCCGCGGGCGGCGCGCGCTACTGGGCCGATCCCGAGCGGCTCGAGCGCACGCTGGCGCGCTTGAAGCCACTCACCGACCGGCCGCTGATCGCCAAGCTCTCGCCCGACGTGACCGACATCCGCGAGACCGCGCGCGCCTGCGAACGAGGGGGCGCCGACGCGCTGACCGCGGTCAACACGTTCGTGGGACTCGCCATCGACCTGGACGCGATGCGGAGCAGGCTCGGCAAGGCCACCGGCGGGCTCTCGGGCCCGGCCGTGAAGCCACTCGCGCTCGCGCGCTGCTGGGAGGCGGCGCACGCGGTGCGCATCCCGGTGCTGGGGTCGGGCGGCATCGCCTCCGGCCGCGACGCGCTCGAGTTCGTGGCCGCGGGGGCCACCGCCGTGCAGGTGGGAACGGCCACGTTCGTGGAGCCCGAGGCCGCGACGCGCGTCCTCGAGGAGATGCGCGAGTGGCTCGGCGCCCACGGCCATGCGCGTGTCACCGAACTGATCGGAGCGTTCCGAGCGGAGCACGCGCAGGAGCACGCACCCGCGACCCTCGCCGTGGAGGAACGATCATGACCGCCGCCCCGGAGTTCGCGATCGCGTTCGACGTGCCCACGCTGGAAGCCGCGCTCGCGTTGGACCAGCGCCTGGGCCGCGGGCCCGAATACGCGAAGGTGGGGCTCGAACTGTTCACGGCGTGCGGTCCCGAGGCGGTGCGTGCGCTGAAAGCCCGAGGCCGGCGCGTATTCCTCGACTTGAAGCTCCACGACATCCCGAACACGGTGCGCGGCGCCGCGGCCTCGGCCGCGGGACTCGGCGCGGAGCTGCTCACCGTGCATGCCACGGGCGGTGTCGCCATGGTGGAGGCCGCCGTCCAGGGCATCCGCGCCGCGGGCGGCACGACGCGCGTCGTGGCCGTGACGCTGCTCACGAGCCTCGACCCCTCGGCCATGCCGCCGGGATTCACGCGGCCATTCGACCTCCACGCCGTGGCGGCCGCGCTCACCGCGGAGGCGGAGGGCGCCGGAGCGCTGGGCGTGGTGTGTTCCGCGGCGGACCTGCGCGGCGTGCGCGACAAGCTCGGTCGCCCGTTCTTCGCGGTGACGCCGGGCATCCGGCCCGCCGGAGCGGACGCGCACGACCAGAAGCGCGTCGCCACGGTGGAATCCGCGGTGCGTGACGGCGCAAGCCTGATGGTGCTCGGCCGCGCCGTCACCGCGGCGGGCGACCCCGCGCAGGCGCTCGCCGCGGCGCGTGAGGAGCGCGATCGCGCGCTCGCCGCACGCGCATGACCGGCTGACGCGGCGCGATTCCCTCGTGTCCGGGGCCGCTGCTACCATGCCGGCCGTTGATGATGGCGGTCTCGAGCCCGCGCGCTCGTCCCGACCGCCTGCGCGCGCACGCGTCTCGCGCCGCGGCAGGTGTGGCACCCTCGGAGGACACGTTCTATGAAGTGGGTCGTGCGCATCGTCGGGGCGCTCGCCGCGCTGCTCCTGGTCTGCGTGCTGGGGCTGTGGATCGCCTCCAACCGCAGGGACGCCGGGCGCATGCGGGTCAGCATCGAGATCGCCCGGCCACCCGAGGAGATCTGGCCGTGGATGACCGAACCCGACCGGCTCACGCAATGGGTGGGCTGGCTCGATGTCGTGGAGCCCGACAGCACGACCCCCATGGAAGGGATCGGTCACCGCGAGGTCTGGGTGATGAACGACCCGCGCATGAAGCAGAAGCTCCTCGTGCCGGGCACGATCACGCTGTGGGAGCCGCCCCGGCAGATGGGGGTGCATCTCGAGGTGCCGGAGATGTTCGTCGGCGATGTGCTCTACAGTCTCTCGGACCTGGGCAATGGACGCACACGCGTGGAGCAGGATGGCCGCATCCGTTATCTCAAGCGATTCGCCACGCTGCTCGAGCCGATGGTGACGCCCGAGGCCATGCGCAAGTTGTTCGACGACATGAAGCGTCTGCGCACGAAGGTGGAGGCGACGCCGTTCGAGCCCGCCGACCTGCCCGCCATGGAACCGGACAGCACGGGCGCCGAAGCGCCCGCGGATTCGAGCGCGGGGTAGAGGTCGCTCCGTCGGCAGGCCCCGGCCGCTTCTCCATCCGGGCCGAACTCCTTCCGCCGGAACGGTTTGACGTTATGGGTCGGCGAGCGGTTCTCTGCTCGGAATGAACTCCCGCGCGGGGCGTACCTCGATTGCCGGGCCGGACGACGCCGCTCTCGTGGTCGCCAGCCAGAAGGGCGACCAGGCGGCGTTCGGCGAGATCGTGCGCCGCTACCAGCGGGCGATCCACCGCCTCGCGTGGTCGCTCACTCGGAACGCGAGTGACGCGGACGACCTGGCGCAGGAGACGTTCGTGCGCGCGTGGGGGGCGATCGGCCGGTTCGAGACCGGGCAGCCGCTCTATCCCTGGCTCGCGCGCATCGTGACCAACCAGGCGTTCTCACTGTTCCGGCACCGCCGGCGCAGGCCCGAGACCTCCATCGAGCCCCTGGTCGAAGCGGGGCAGCAGTGGGGTGTGGATGATGATCCGGCCGAGCATTCGGAGCGCGGCGAGCGCGACGCGCTGCTGCGCGAGTGCTTCGCTCACCTGGCCGAGGAGCACCAGGCCGTGCTGGCGCTGCGCGCCGTGCAGGACCTGTCCTATGACGAGATCGCCCGCGCGCTGAACGTGCCGATCGGCACAGTCATGTCGCGCCTGTCGCGCGCGCGAACCGAGCTCAAGCGGCGCCTGGCCGAGCGCAGTGGAGACGCACCATGAAGCACCTGACCGACGAACAACTGAGCGCACTGCTGGACGACGCGCTGCCGGCTCCCGAGCGTGCCACGTGCGAGGCGCATCTCGCCGAGTGCGAGGCGTGCCGCGCGCTCGTGGCCGAGACCTCGGCGTTGGACGAGTCGCTCTCGCAGGCGCTCACGCACGATCCGGGTGACGCGTACTTCGCGGACTTTGCCGAGCGCGTCCAGGCTCGCATCGCGGCGGAGTCCGGCGTCGCGGCGCG
>JAHFBX010000344.1 GCA_023249815.1 Candidatus Eiseniibacteriota bacterium | reverse complement strand
GTTCTCGCCGCGCCGTCTCGAGCCGGCGCTTGGTCAGCGAGCGCCACAGCTTCTGGAGCATCGAGTTCCGAGCCATGCGCCGCAGTCTCGACGATGGCGAGCGTGCGGGTCAATCGAGCGGCATGCGCCACCCGGTTGACGCCATGCGACAGCATCGTGCGTGGAGCAAGCGACGCACGCCGCTCCACCTCGCGCGCGGCGCCGTGCTTCCCAAGCCGCCCGGCCTCGGGCATTCTCCGCGCCCGTCATGAACACGCTCGAAGTGCGTCCGCAGCTCTCCGCCGTGGTGCCGGCCTACAACGAGGTCGAGTGCGTGCCCGTGCTCCTGGACGAGCTCCGCACCGCGCTCGATGCCACGTCCCGCACGTGGGAGCTGGTGCTGGTGAACGACAGCAGCACGGACGGCACCGGCGAGGCCATGGCGGTCGCGGCCGCGAACGACAGCCGGCTCCGCGTGTTTCATCTCGAGAAGAATGCCGGCCAGAGCGCGGCGCTGGCCGCGGGGCTCGAGCGAGCGCGCGGCGACGTCCTGGTGACGCTCGACGCCGACCTCCAGAACGACCCGGCCGACATCCCCATGCTGCTCCAGGCGCTGGAGCGCGCCGACGTGGTCTCCGGCGTGCGCGCCTCGCGGCAGGATACGTGGATCCGGCGCGTCTCCTCCAAGGTGGCGAACGCCACGCGGCGCGCAGCACTCGGCGACTCGGTCACCGATATCGGCTGTTCGCTCAAGGCCTATCGCCGCGATGTGCTCGTCGGGCTCCCGATGTTCGTGGGTGTGCACCGGTTCCTGCCGGCGCTGTGCGCGTTCCGAGGCGCGCGCGTGGTGGAGGTGAACGTCCGTCACCGACCGCGCACGCGCGGCGTGAGCAAGTACGGCATGGGGAACCGGCTGTGGCGCGGCATCCACGACCTGATCGGCGTGTCGTGGTTGAAGCACCGGCTCGTCCGCTACCGCGTGCGCGGCGAGTAGCCAGTCACCGCACGCCTGCACGCGACCTGACAGAGTCCAAACGCTTGCGCGTCACTGGGGCGCGCGCCTACTGTGGCCGCGCGCTTCCCCTCACGACATGGAGGTTCAACCGTGCGACGGACCACACTCGCCTCGATCGCGGCGCTCACCGCCTCGTTCCTGATCTCCGCGACCGCGCCCGCCCACGCGGCCGGCGGGCTCACCGGCATCGATGCCATGACCTCGACCGTGTTCCAGGAGGAGCAGAGCTCGTTCTCGGGGCTCGCCATCCGGTTCCGGTTGAACGACCCGCGCCTGGTCGAGAACATCGAGTTCCTGCCCACCGTGGAGTACTGGCGCAACAACAGCACGGTGGACGCGTTCGACCTGCGTGCGGTGCGCCGAGACGCCACGCTGAGCGGCGACGTGCGCTGGCTGTTCCCGGGCGAGTCGTGGCGGCTCTACGCCGGCACCGGCATCGCCGTCCACTTCCTGTCGAACGAGGTGGAGTCCCCCGCGATCAAGGGCAACGATTCGCTCACGAAGGGCGGGCTCGCGCTGCTCGGTGGCGTGTCGTTCGGCACCAAGGCGAAGCTCGGGAACTTCCTCGAGGTGAAGGGCCACCTGGTGGGCGGCTTCCGCCAGCTCAAGATCAACATGGGGCTGAGCTGGAACAAGTGAGCTGCGTTCGTAGCTGAACGAGAATCCGGGCTTGAGGGCGGTCTGAGCGGGGCGTAGACTTCACGCGCTGCCGCACGGCCGGGTGCGCTTTCGCGGAGCTGCCATGCCCTTCCTCCTGGTCTGGCTTGTCGCCCTGTTCCTTGCTGCGAATCCGCGCCCGGCGTCTGCCACGGGCGGCTCACCGGATACGATCGCGGTGGTCGGCGACGCCTCGCGCCCCGTGCTCGCTCTCGAGCCCGGGACCGGAGTGCCCCACGTCGCGTATATCAGCAACGCCACGCTCTATCACGCGTGGAAGTCGGACGGCACCTGGCAGAGTGAACCCATCGCGAGCCCAGTGGGCTACATCAGCTCGACGACCCAGTACGGCGGGTTCGACTTGCAGGTCGCGCCCGACGGCCGCGTGTTCGCGCTCTTCATCCGGCAGGAACAGTTGGAGTGCGCGGTGCGAGAGAGTGGGGTGTGGCTGAGCGACACGCTCGATGTATTGCCGGGCCCGCGCAAGCCGCTCTCCCTGGCGGTGAGCCAAGTAACAGGCGAACCGACCGCGGCGTGGACGAAGGCGGGCGCCCCGGGGGCGCCCGCCGAGATCAAGTTCGCGCGCCGCTCGGCGGGTTCGTGGACGACGCAACTCCTGGACACCGTTTCGACGGCGTCGCTCACCGTGGGTGTGGCCGTGGATCTCGCGGACCGGCCGCGCGCGGCATGGGGCCGGCCACGCGCGGATGCGAACCCCGGGCAGGTGCTCACGATTGCACTGGCTTCCGGGCCCGCCGGGCCGTGGGTCACGGCAGCCGTGGATTCGCAGCTCGCCGATCACCTCACGCTGGCCGTGGATCCCGCGGACGGCGAGCCTCGGCTCGTGTACGAGACGGCAACCACGCCCTTTGACCGATTCGCCCGCTACGCCGCGCGCGACGCCGGTCTCATCTGGCAGAGCACGCCGGTGCGGTCCGTTCCCAACAACCGGGCCGGGTCGTCCGCTCTCGCGCTGGACCCGGCGGGCAACCCGTTCGTCGCCGTTCTCGATGTGACGCCGATCGCTCCATCCGGGATTCAGGCGGGAGACCCACCGAATCTCACGAACTGCTTCTACACAGCGACCACTTCGATCATCCTCCTTCGTCGCGAGGGCGGCGCGGGAGCGGGACCCTTCCAAGCGTTCGGCAACCTGGCGCTGCCGAACCAGTATGACGTCGCGAGTGGCCCGCGCGCGCTCGCCTCGAGCCAAGCAGGCGTAGTGGATGTGGCGTGGCGTTATCCCGCCATCACCTGCTCGCCGTACGCCGTGAGCATGACGCGCCGCACGCCGTTCGCGGGTGTGACGCCGGGGTCCGGTGCGCGAGTCGCGATGTCAGCGGTCTCGCCGAACCCGGCCCTCGTGGGTGGACCACTGCACGTGACGTTCCAGTTGGAGCAGGACGCGGACGTCGCCATGGAGCTTCGCGACGTCGCGGGCCGGCGCGTTGCGGAGCACGGGCTGGGCCGCCTCGGGCCTGGTGTCCATGAGCGGGATTGGGAGCCTGCCGCGCCTCGCGCCGGCGTGTACTGGCTGACGGTGCGCGCCAACGGCGAGCGGCTCGGCACTCGCCAGGCCGTGCTCGTCCGCTGATCGCGCGGAGACTCGATCCCGCGCCAAGGT
>JAHFBX010000002.1 GCA_023249815.1 Candidatus Eiseniibacteriota bacterium | reverse complement strand
ACGGTTGGCGCGCGATCGCACTCAACAGCGGCGCCCGCCCCGGCTGAGCCCGCGCGCAACACCTGCATCGCGAACCTCCCCGAGAAGCCCTGGAGCGGAGCTATGCCCGAATCACCCCTCGCCGGCGCTCACGGCCCTGTCGGCGCCGCCCACATCACGCTGGAGAAGTGGCGCTCGCCTCGCGCATGCTACGAAACGCCGAAACGGAGGCGCTCACGCCGCCCACCGCGCGAGTTCGCCGGCTTCACGAATAGGTCGGGCTAGAGAGGAACGCGCTCCCCTTCCGCTGCCACGTGCATGCCAGCGCGCGTGACGCGCAGCCGTTCGGCTGAGCCGGGGTCGAGCACGCGGTTGCTGTGGTTCACGTGGATGAACCTCACGCGGGCGCGTGTCGCGGCGGGCTCCGTCGCCAGCCGATCGAGCGTCTCCACGACGTAAGGGTGCGGGATCTCGCGCATGTCGCGGCCGGGGAG
The DNA here is from genome assembly GCA_023249815.1 of Candidatus Eiseniibacteriota bacterium. GTDB lineage: Bacteria > Eisenbacteria > RBG-16-71-46 > RBG-16-71-46 > RBG-16-71-46 > JAIOPA01. The sequence continues at coordinate 30,212 of JAHFBX010000002.1, read as the reverse complement.
CTCGGCGCCGTCGAAGAACGTGCCGTCCACGTAGGCCACGCTCACGTAACGCAGCAGCCCTTCGAGGCGGCGGTCCCAGCGCTCCCATTTGTCGATGTCCGGCACGAACGCCACGGCGCCGCCCGAGCCGGCGATGCGGAAGCCCACCGTCTCCGAGAACTCGTCGCGGTGCGGCACGAGGAACGGCGTCACGCTCAATGAAGCGGTGAGCGCCACCGCGGAGTCGGCGACGAGCGGCCGGAGCTAGATGTTCCCGAGCTGCACGAGCTGGCTCCACGGGCCGTTCGCGATGAGGAAGTCGTGCATGCGCGGCATCGCCCACACCGGCATGCCTCGCGCGCCCATGGCCTCGCGGCCCAGGTGCATGAGTCCGGTGTAGTGGCCGATGTGCGCATGCGTGAGGAACACGCCGGCCAGCGAGCACGCCGGTGCTTCGCGGGCCATGCGCGCGAGCTGGGCGCGAAAGTCCGGCGTGGCGTCGAACAGCCACCAGCGGCGCGAGCCCGGATCCACGAGCGCCAGGCTCGCCACGTTCTCGTGCCGACCGCTCGTGCAGCAGGCCTTGCGGCAACCCGCCTGGGGCAGTCCCCCGTCCTGGGCGATGCCGAGCACCACGGTGTAGGGCGCTTTCGCGGAGGCGGCGACGGCGTGCGTGCCGCGCGCGGGCAAGAGCATGAACGCGAACAGGCCGAGGCGTGCGAACCACCCCGGCCCTCGCGAGGACAACAGCCCGCTCACGCGGGCGGGTTCGTCGGGGTCTGCACGGGCATCGCCTCGCCCGCGGCGATGGCCGCCGCCTCCGACGGGTACGTCTCGAACACCATCGACAGCTTGGTGATGATGAGCAGGTTGTGGATCCGTTTGTCCACGCGCGCGAGCAGCATGTGAGCGCCGCGCTTGGCGAACCACTGGTGGGCCTCGACCAGCGCGCCCAGCCCCGGCGTGCTCACCCAGTCGATCTCGCCCAGGTCCACGACGATGAACTTCAAGTTGCTCGCGTTCAGCTGGCGGACGATGTCGCGGAACTCATCGGTCTCCGTGTCGCCCACGAGCCTGCGCTCGGGACGGACCACCGCGAAGCCCTCCGCCACCCGCACGGAGTTGTATTTCGGGCGCTGCTTCTCCATTTCGACCTCCTGAGCACTCGCCGGGAACGGCCCGATCGGCCGGTCCATGGACCCCTCTGCCCCCATCGTCGGGCACACCGGGGTCTCGTGACAATGCAGGGCCACGGGTGGACGCGCCGGGGAGCGATTCCCTACGCTGGCGGGCCCATGGACCCCCGCGCTACCTTCCGCCAGCTGTTCGGCTCGCCGCGTGCCTTGATCGGCATGGTGCACGTGGGAGCACTCCCCGGCACGCCCACCGCGCACCACTCGGTGGAGCGCCTGGTGCAGCACGCGCTCGGCGAGGCGCGCGCGTACCGAGACGCGGGTTTCAACGCGCTCGCGGTGGAGAACATGCACGACCGGCCCTATCTGAAAGGTGGCGTCGGCCCCGAGGTGACCGCCGCGATGGCGGTGCTCGCGCACGAGATCAAGCGAGAGACAGGGCTCCCGCTCGGCGTCCAGGTGCTGGCGGCCGCGAACCGCGAGGCGATCGCAGTGGCGCACGCCTGCGGCGCGGAGTTCGTGCGCGTCGAAGGGTTCGTGTTCGCGCACGTCGCGGACGAGGGCATCGTGCAGTCGTTCGCGGGCGAGCTCATGCGCTATCGGCGCGCGATCGGCGCCGAGCGCGTGCGCGTGTTCGCCGACATCAAGAAGAAGCACTCCTCGCATGCGCTCACCGCCGACGTGTCACTGGCCGAGACGGCGCGCGCGGCGGAGTTCTTCCTCGCGGACGGGTTGGTGGTGACCGGCACGGCCACGGGTGAACCCGCCGAGCCCGCCGACCTGGCCGCGGCGCGCGATGCCGGCCACCTCCCCGTGCTCGTGGGCTCGGGGCTGACACCCGCGAATCTCGCGAGCTACGCGCACGCCGATGGCTTCATCGTGGGCTCGTCCGTGAAGCAGGGCGGCCTGTGGTCCAACGCGCTCGACGCCGATGCCGCGCGGGCGATGGTTGCAGCGTTCACGGCGCTCACGCCGCGCGGCGCGTGAGGCGCGCAGCGGGCTCCACGCACATGACGCCCGACCTGGTGCTGCTCGGCAACCTGCTCGTGGACGACGTGGTGTTCCCAGACGGCCGCACGCGCATGGCGCAGCCGGGAGGCGCCATGCTCTACGCCTCGCTCGCCGCGGCGCTGTGGGGCGTTCGCGTGGGCTGCGTGAGCCTGCGCGGTAACGACTATCCACCGACCGCGCTCGCCGCGCTCCGCGAACGCGGCGTGTCGCTCGACGGCGTGCACGACCTGCGCGCGAACGGCGTACGCACGTGGCTCCTCTACGAGGGCGTGGCACGGCGCGTGGTCCACCACTCGGGCTGCCCGTCGCACGAAGCGGTCTCGCCCGACCCCGCGCATGTGCCCGGAGCGTGGCGCACGGCGCGCGCATTCCACCTGGCGCCGATGCCGATCGCGACGCAGCGCGCGCTCGTGCTCGCCATCCGCGGCTGGGAGGCCCCGGAGCGCCCGGCGCTCGTCTCGCTGGACCCGCACCTTCCCGTCTCGCCCGAGACACTCGACGACTGGCGCGAGCTGCTCCCGCACGTGGACGCGTTCTTCCCGAGCGACGACGAGGTGCGCTGGCCCGGCGACGAGGCCGACGCACAGCGCGCACTGGCTTCACTCGCCAGCGGAAGATTGCGATTCGTGGCGTGGAAGCAGGGCGCTTCGGGCGGGACGCTGCACGACTCGCAAGCCGCGGAGCTCAAGCGATGGCCGCCGAGCGCGATGCGCGCCGTGGATCCGACGGGTGCGGGCGATGCGTTCGCAGCCGGGTTCCTGTCCGCGTGGCTCGAAGGCGCGGAGCCCGGTGAGGGCCTGCGCCGGGCGATCGCGTCAGCCGAGATCGCGATCCGCGCCTGGGGTCCCGATGGACTGCTCGCGGCCGCTCCCGCCGCCGTGCGTGCCTCAGGCGAACGAGGTGTGGCCGAGCGCGCCGCCGCGCCACGACCTGCCGGCGGCGCCGAGGCGGGATCGTGACCATGGAGCGCCTGCGCATCGCCGAGCCGGTGGCACGCGCGCTCGCGGCCCATCGCCCCGTGGTGGCGCTCGAGACCACGGTTGTCACGCACGGGCTCCCGCGCCCCGAGGGTGTGCGTGTCGCACGTGACATGGAGGCCCAGGTCGTGGCGGGCGGCGCCATCCCGGCCACGATCGGGCTGCTGGACGGAGCCGTGCGCGTGGGGCTCACGCCGGAGGAGCTCGAACGACTCGCGGCCACGCCGGACGTGCCCAAGGTGAACCTCGGGAACCTCGCGGCCGTGCTGGTGGCGCGCGGCGTCGGCTCCACCACGGTCGCGGCCACCATGCTGGCCGCGTATCACGCCGGCATCGGCGTGTTCGCCACGGGTGGCATCGGCGGTGTTCACCGGGGTGCATCCGAGACCGACGACGTGAGCGCCGATCTCACCGCGCTGGCCCGCATCCCGGTGGCGGTGGTGTGCGCGGGCGCCAAGGCCATCCTCGACCTCTCGCGCACGGTGGAACGCCTCGAGACGCTGGGCGTCCCCGTGCTCGGCTGGCGGTGCGAGCATTTCCCCGCGTTCTGGAGGCGCTCGAGCGGGCTGCGCGTGGACGAGCGCTTCGACGACATGTCGCGACTCGCCGACGCGGTGCGCACCCACGTCGCGCTCGACACTGGCACCGGGATCGTGATCGCCAACCCGGTGCCCGAGGCCGACGAGCTGGACGAGCACACGTACGAGCGGGCCATGTCGGAGGCGCTGGAGGAGGTGAGGGCGCAAGGCGTCGGCGGCCGCGGCGTGACACCCGCCCTGCTCGACCGTATGCAGCGTTTGACCGGCGGCGCGGCGACGCGCACGAACATCGCGCTCCTCGAGAGCAACGCCCGCGTCGCGGGAGAACTCGCAGCAGCCCTCATCCGGTCCTGAGCGCCGGTCGGCACGAACCACCCCCGGTTGGTGGCTTGGAATCCAGCGCTCGTCGGGGGCGCATGGAACTCGACGCGAAATCGGGTCAGTTTCCTCGGCGCGGACGGCAACCTCCCACAGCGCCGGCCCGTACAGCGGACATCGCGCGTCGGCCGCGGCGCGCAGAAGAGCGCCTACCGTGACCCGGCGCGACCCCACGAGGCCGTAAGCCCAACGGCCTCCCCCCGGAGCCCGCATGCGTACCCTCGTTGCAACCCTCATGCTCGCAGCCTGCGCGTGGCCAGCCTTCGCGCAGGACCCCCCCGCGCCGGCCGCGCCGACCACCGAGCCGCAGCATCCGCCGGTGCGCGCCGTGCGCACCGATCGACCCATCGCCGTCGATGGCCTGCTGAACGAAGACATCTGGAAGAACGGCAACGCGATCACGTCGTTCACGCAGCGTGACCCTGACCAGGGCCAGGCGCCCCGGCAGCGCACCGAGGTGCGGCTGGCCTACGACGACGACGCCGTCTACGTGGGCGCGAGGCTGTTCGACAGCGCGCCCGACTCCGTCGTGGCGCGGCTCGTCCGTCGCGATGACGACGGCGGCTCCGACGCGTTCTCCGTCATGCTCGACCCCTACCGCGACAAGCGGACGGGATACTTCTTCCAGGTCTCGGCCGCCGGCGTGCTCGCAGACGGCGTGCTCATGAACGATGGCTGGGACGACTCGTCGTGGGACGGCGTCTGGCTGGCCCGCGTGCAGCGCGACCATGAAGGCTGGACCGCGGAGATGCGGATCCCGTTCTCACAGCTGCGCTTCAACGCGAACCAGATGGTGTGGGGTGTCAACTTCCAGCGCTCGATCAGCCGGCTGAACGAGCTGGACGCGCTCGTCTACACGCCGCGCGGCCAGTCCGGCTACGTGTCGCGCTTCCCCGAGCTGCAAGGGCTCGACCGGCTCAAGCCGGCGCGCAACATCGAGGTCACGCCCTACGCCACGAACAAGGCCGAGCACCTGCGGTTCGACTCCGGGAGCTTGACCGAGTTCAACACGGACAATCCGTTCCACTCCGGCTGGAAGTCGACGCCCGCCCTCGGCGGGGACCTGCGCACGAGCCTCGGCTCCAAGCTCACGCTCAACGCGACGATCAATCCCGACTTCGGCCAGGTCGAGGTCGACCCGGCGGTCGTGAACCTCTCGGACGTCGAGAGCTTCTTCCAGGAGAAGCGCCCGTTCTTCACCGAGGGGGTGAGCGTGTTCCGCTGCGGCAACAACGGCGCGAATGACTACTGGGGCTTCAATTGGCCGGAGCCGATCTTCTTTTACTCACGCCGGATCGGCCGCACGCCCCAGGGATCGACCTCCTCGGCGGACTCCTCCGACAACCCGCTGGCGACGCACATCCTGGGCGCTGCCAAGGTGACGGGACAGGCCGCGCCCGGATGGAACGTCGGAACGGTGCAGGCGCTCACGCAGCGTGAGATCGCCACGCGCAGGAACTTCGACGGCACGGACACGGACTACGGCGTCGAGCCGATGAGCTACTACGGCGTGTATCGATTCATGCACGAGCTGAACGATCGCCGGCAGGGCATCGGCCTCATGACGATGACGACCGCGCGCTTCTTCGACGGCGGCTCCGACCCGCTGCGCGACCAGGTGAATGATCGCTCCGTGGTCTCTGCCATGGATGGCTGGACGTTCCTCGACAAGAAGCGCACGTGGGTGATCTCGGGCTACGCCACCGCGTCACAGATCCACGGCACCCCGGCTCGGATGAGCTCGATCCAGAAGGGTTTTCCGCACTATTACCAGCGTCCCGACCGTCCCGGGCTCGGCGTCGATCCGGGCGCAACCACGCTCACGGGCTGGAGCTCACGATGGTGGATCAACAAGCAGCAGGGCAAGCTGCTCTTCAACTCCGCCGTGGGCGCGCTTTCGCCCGGCTTCAACAACAACGACCTCGGATTCCAGTTCGGCGGCGACATCGTCAACGCGCACCTGGGCGCGGGTTGGCAGTGGGAGGAGCCGAAGGGCTGGCGTCAGTACGCCAACGTGCTCGGCGCGCTCGCGAGCACCTGGGACTTCGGCGGCAACAGCACGCTCAAGGGATTCTACCTCGGCGGCCGCGCCGAAGGCCGCAATCGCTGGAGCTACGAAGCGAACACGTTCCTGTTCGGCCCGGCGTTCAACTCGCGGAAAACGCGTGGCGGGCCGCTCATGGCGAGCAAGCCTGGCGCCAACCTGAACCTCTACTTCGACACGAACGGGCGAAACCCGTGGTTCTGGTGGGTGAGCTACAACCCGAACTTCAGCCAGGACGGCTCGTGGACGCAGTCGGTGAGCAACGGCGTCACGTGGCGCCCGATCCCGAACCTCGGGTTGAGCGGCGGTCCGGAGTACTTCCTGTCCCACACCGACACCCAATTCCTCCGCAACATCTCCGGCAGCACGATGACCGGCTCGCAGTTCGCAGAGCTGGAGCAGACCCAGTTGTCGATGGGACTGCGCGCGGATTACTCGGCGACGCCGAACGTGAGCTTCCAGGTGTACCTGCAGCCGCTCCTCTCCACGCTCCGCTTTCACGACATGAAGGAGCTCGAGAGGTCGCGCACGTACGAGCTGGTGTCGGTGACCGACCCCATCGTGTCGGACCCCGGGGATCCCGTGGTGACGCTCACCCGGGCGATAAGCGGCACGTTCGCTTCGCTGCGGGGCAATGCGGTCGTGCGCTGGGAGTACCTGCCCGGTTCGACCGCCTACTTCGTGTGGACGCAGGAGCGCGCCGCGGAGGACGGCGTGAACGAGTTCGACGTGGATCACTCCTATCGCGTGATGTCCCGCGCGCCGGCGAACAACGTGTTCCTCGTCAAGGTGGCGCACCACTTCGATCTCTAGTGTCTCGAACGAACAACGCCCGCCACGGCTCGGATGCCGTTGCGGGCGCTCGGGCGCTCGGGCACTCGGGCGCTCGGGCGCTCGGGCGCTCGGTCGTTCGCAGGAGGAAGAGGAGGAATGCGCTCGGCCCCGCCCCCGGCCCACGCCCCCGGCGCGGGGACGGCGATCCGCTATCGCCCGCCGCGCATGACGTCGAGCATGCCGGGTTCGGTGCCGCCTCGCGCCGCGGCGCCGGCCTCGGCCTCGGGGGCGCTGTCGCCCTCGCCCGGCGCCAGGAACAGGTTCTGCTCCAGCCCGTGCTGGCGATCGTAGAGGTCGCGGTAGCGACCGTTCGCGGCGTGCAGCGAAGCGTGATTGCCGCGCTCGACGATGCGTCCATCCTCGACGACCAGGATCTGGTCGGCGCGGCGGATGGTCGAGAGGCGGTGCGCGATCACGAACGTGGTGCGGCCCTGCATCAGGTGCTGGAGTCCGGCCTGGATGAGCGACTCGCTCTCGGAGTCCAGGCTCGACGTGGCTTCGTCGAGGATCAGGATGCGCGGGTCGGCCAGGATGGCGCGCGCGATGCTCACGCGCTGGCGCTGGCCGCCGGAGAGCTTCACGCCGCGCTCGCCGACCACGGTGTCGAGCCCGTCCGGGAAGCGATCCGCGAACTCGTCCACGCGCGCGATATGGCACGCCTCGCGGATCTGCGAGTCCGTCGCGTTCGGGCGTGAGAACGACACGTTCTCGCGGATGGTCCCCGCGAACAGGAACGTATCCTGGAGCACGACGCCGAGTTGCGTGCGATAGTGATCGAGCCGCGCCGTGGTGAGGTCCACGCCATCCGCTGCGACGCGGCCGGCATTGGGCGAGTGGAACGCGGCGATCAGCCCGATGATGGTGCTCTTGCCCGAGCCAGACGATCCCACGAGCGCCGTCACCGTGCCGGCGGGCGACTGGAACGAGATGTCGCGCAACACCGGCTTGTCGGCCTCGTACGCGAAGTCCACGTGCTCGAACACCACGTCCCCGCGCAGCGCTCCCAGCGCGACCGTGCGGCGCGGGTCGGTGTCCTCGGGCGATTCCGACAGCACCTCGCGCGTGCGCTCGAGGCCGGCGAGCGATTCCGTGAGTTGCGTTCCGATCGAGACGATCTGGAAGATGGGTGCGATCAGGAAACCGAGGAACATGGTGTAGGTGAAATAGCCGCCGAGCGTGAGCTGGCCGCTGAAGATGTGGCGCGTGCCCACGAACATGATGATCGCGCCGACCAATCCCAGCAGCAGCGAGCTCGAGAGCTGCATGACGGACTGCGCGGTGAGCGTGGCGAGCACGTTGTCGAGCAGGCGCTTGACCCCCGCCGCGAACACGCCCTGCTCGCGCTCCTCGGCGTGATAGCCCTTCACCGTGCGCACCGCGCCGAGCGACTCCGTGAGGCGTCCCTGCACCTCGGCGCCGATCTTGCCGCGTTCACGGAAGATCGGGCGCATGATCGTGAACGCGCGATTCAGGATGAACGTGAAACTCAGGAGCACGGTGGCGGTGATGACCGTCATGAGCGCGTTGATGCGCAACAGCACGCCGAGCGAGAGCATGGCGGTGAGCAGGCCGCCCGCGAATTCCACGAGCCCGGTGCCGATCAGGTTCCGAACGCCCTCGACGTCGTTCATGATGCGCGACACCAGCGCGCCGGTCTTGTTGGAGTCGTAATAGGAGACCGGCAGCCGCGAGATGTGCGCCTGCACCTTCGTGCGCATCTCGGCGATCAGGCGCTGCGCCTCCTTGGAGAGGAGCTGCGTGAGCGTGAACGACGTGATGCCTTGGATGACCGTGGCGATGAGCACGCCGCCGACCAACGGAAACAGCAGCTCGGCTTGGCGCTTCCCGATGACGTCGTCGATCAAGGACTTGGTGGACCACGGCAGCACGAGTCCGCTCACGCGATTGATCGCCATGAGCAGCAGGCCCAAGCCGATCATCGCGCGCCGGGGACGCACGAGCGCCCAGATATCGGGCCACACGTCGCGCAGGCTCACGTTGGGCTTCTTCGGCACGGCGGCGACTCGGGCAGGAGCGGCAGACGACATTCGGGACTCCTCGCAAGGGGGCGGAGCGTTCACCTTAGCATGACGCCCGGGCCGGTTTCGCGGCGGGCGGGGCACCTTCCAGATGCCGTCCGAGGTGTGACGATGCACGCGAGCGTCGGTATACTCTCGCGGCTTCCTCGACCCCACCCACGCGAGGGCTGACTTGAACCACGTGTCCGAACTGCGACTGCGCGACGCCACCGTCGAGGCCGCGCGCGCCAAGCTACAGTCCGGGGAGAGCCTGTCGCAGGAGGACGGCGTCCGGTTGTTCGATGCGCCGGTCATGGAGCTCGGGCGCCTGGCGCACGCGGTGGCGCGCGACCGGCACGGCGACCGCGTGTACTTCACGGTGAACCGCCAGCTCAATCCCACGAACGTTTGCGTGCTCGCGTGCAAGTTCTGCGACTACGCCAAGAAGCCCGGCGCGCCCGGCTCGTATACCATGACGCGCGAGCAGATCGTGGAGCACGTGGACCCCGAGATCACCGAGATCCACATCGTGGGCGGGCTCCACAACAAGTGGCGGTTCGACGACTACCTGAACATCATCCGCTGGGTGAAGGAGAAGAAGCCCAACCTGTCGGTGAAGGCCTACACTGCGGTGGAGATCGACTTCTTCTGCCGACTCACGAAGAAGCCGGCGGACTGGGTGCTGGGCGAGCTCCGGGCGGCGGGCCTCGATGCCCTGCCCGGCGGCGGCGCCGAGGTGTTCAGCGAGCGCGTGCGGCGCGAGCTGTTCCAGCAGAAGATCGGCGCCAAGCGCTGGCTCGAGATCCACGAGACCGCCCACCGCATGGGCATCCCGAGCAACTCCACGCTCCTCTATGGTCACATCGAGACGCGCGCCGAGCGCGTCCAGCACATGATCGACCTGCGCGATCTCGAACGGCGCGCGCCCGGGTTCTTCGCGTTCATTCCGCTCGCGTTCCAGCCCGGTGTCACCGGGCTCGTGCGCCGGCAGGCCTCGGCGATCGAAGATCTCAAGACCATCGCGCTGTCGCGACTGGTGTTCGACAACGTCCCGCACGTGAAGGGCTACTGGATCATGCTCGGGCAGGACACCGCCGCCGCGGCGCTGCATTTCGGCGCCAGCGACCTGGACGGCACCATCGGCCAGGAGAGGATCGCGCACGCGGCGCTCGCGAAGAGCCCGGTGGGCATGGCGGAGGCTTCGATGGTGCAGATGATCCGCGAGGCCGGGAAGCTCCCGGTGCAGCGCGACGCGCTCTATCGCGTGGTTCGCGAGTATCCGCGGCACGAGCCGGCGACCCCGGCGCGTGCGGCGGCCGTGTCGGCTGCCGCGTCGGCGGCGGCCGCTGCGGCTGCTGCTGCGGCGTCGGCGTGAACGCCATGGCGCAAGCGCATTCACCCGGCTATCTCAGGTTGGTCGAGGACGCGAGGCAGCGGGTCCGCCGGTTCACGATCGAGGAGTTCCTCGCGCGCCTCCAGTCGGGCGAGCGCTACATCGTGCTCGACGTGCGCGAGGAGTCGGAGTGGGCGCGCGGCCACTTGCCCGGCGCGCATCACCTGGGTCGCGGGATCCTCGAGCGCGAGATCGAGCGCACGATCCCCGACAAGGACGCCCCGATACTTCTCTACTGCGGCGGCGGCTATCGGAGTTCGCTGTCCGCGGACAACCTTCAGAAGATGGGCTACACGAACGTCACGTCGCTCGACGACGGCTGGCGCGGCTGGAACGAGCGCGGCCTGCCAACCGTGACCCCGGGGCCCTGAGCGCCTCACACCCACTTAGGCCAGGGAAGACCTCATGCTCGACTCCACCGCCCCCCTGTTCCACGGCGCGCGCTACACCGACCCGCAGCAGGTGCTCGAGGCCATCTTTGGATATCGCGAGTTCCGGCCCGGGCAACGGCGCATCATCGATGCCGTGCTCGCGGGGCGCGACTGCATCGGTGTCATGCCGACCGGCGCCGGGAAGTCGCTCACGTTCCAGATCCCGGCGCGCATGCTGCCCGGCGCGGTCCTCGTGGTGTCGCCGCTCATCTCGCTCATGAAGGACCAAGTGGACGCGCTGGTCCGGCTCGGCTTTCGTGCCACCACGGTGAACTCGACGCTCGCGCCCGACGAGCGCCGTGAGCGACTTGCGGCGTTCCGGCGCGGCGAGATCGAACTCCTCTACCTGGCGCCCGAGGCACTCGAAGGCTCGCTTCGGAACATCATCGCCGATTGCCCCGTGAGTCTCGTGGTCGTGGACGAGGCGCATTGCATCAGCCACTGGGGGCATGATTTTCGGCCGGCCTACCGGAAGCTCGCGGGCCTGAAGCAGGAGCTGGGCGAGATCCCGGTGCTGGCGCTGACCGCCACCGCGACGAGGCGGGTGGTGGGTGACATCCTCCGGCAACTCGGCATGCGCAAGCCGGACGGCTTCAAGGGCTCGTTCTTCCGCCCGAACCTGCGCATCACCGCCGTCAAGAAGGGCGCCGGGCGCGACACGAACGGGCCGGCGACACCGGCGCGCAACGTGCGTCGCGACCTGCTGGCGCTGCTGCGCGCGCGCCGCGGCGAGAGCGCCATCGTCTACTGCATGAGCCGGCGCAGCGTGGATTCCACCGCGGCGTTCCTGTCCGAGCACGGCATCCGCGCCGCGGCCTACCACGCGGGGCTCGCGGACGACGTGCGCGCGCGCCACCAGGACGCGTTCGCGCGCGACGACGTGGACGTCGTCGTCGCGACGGTGGCGTTCGGGATGGGCATCGACAAGAGCAACGTGCGCCTGGTGGTGCACCGCGACATGCCGAAGAGCATCGAGGCGTGGGTGCAGGAGATCGGTCGCGCCGGGCGGGACGGACTCGCCAGCGACTGCGTCGTCTACTACTCGTGGGCCGACGTCATGGGCTACGACACGTTCCTGAGCGGCATCGAGGACGCCGAGCTGCGTGACGAGACGCGAAAGAAGACCGTCGAGCTATTCCGGCTGCTCGAACGCGGCGGTTGCCGCCACCAGGCGGCGTGCGCGTACTTCGACGAAGTACTCGAGCCGTGCGGCACGGCGTGCGACGCTTGCTCGGGAGAGGGCATCGAGACACTGGTCGGCACGCCCGCCTCGCTCCCCGGCCGGCTCCGGAGCGCCAGCAGCCTCGGCGGAGCCCTGTCGGACGAGGTCCGCGAGCGCTTCGAGCGGCTGCGCGCGGTGCGCAAGCGGCTCGCCGACGCCGAGGGCGTCCCGGCCTACATCGTGTTCAGCGACGCCGCGCTGCGCGGCATGGCCGAGCGCGCGCCGCGAAGCGCCGAGGAGCTGCTGGAGGTTCCGGGCGTCGGACCCGTGAAGCTCAAGCGTTATGGCGACGCGTTCCTCGACGCGCTCAAGCAGGCGGAGTAACTTCGTCCGACTCATGAATCCCATTCGCTCCGGCACCGCCACCGTCGCGGCCCGTATCCCTTATGCGAACGCCGCGCCGTTCTACGCCCTGTGGGCCGATGCGCCGTTCGCGGTGAGAAACCTTTCGCCGCGCGACCTGGGACGCGAGGCCGAGGCCGGCAGCGTCGACTTGGGGTTGATGGCCACGGGCGACTATCTGCGACTGCGTGACCGCTTCGACATGCTGGCGCCGCTGGGTGTTGCCGCGCGGGGACCCGTCCAGAGCGTCCTCCTGTTCTCGCGCCGGCCCGCGAGCGCGCTCGGCGGCGCGCTGCTCTCGGTCACACCCGAGACCTCCACGAGCATCCGACTCCTGAAGCTGCTGCTCCAGGTGAAGCGCGGGCTTCCGAACCTGCGGTTCGTGCGCGGCCTGGAGCCCGCCCAGGCCGACGGTCTGCTCCTGATCGGCGACCAGGCCATGCGTACGCGCAACCGCCCGCCCGATGGATTCGTCCACACGCTCGACTTGGGTGCCGACTGGCTGGAGTGGACCGGGCTGCCATTCGTCTACGCGACCTGGGTGGTGCGCTCGTCGCTGGATCCCGTGATCAAGAACGAGCTCCGCTCGTTTCTCGAGGCGTCGCTCGCCGCCGGGTTGGCCTCGCTCCCGGAGATCGCCCGCCACCAGACGGGTCCCGGCTGGAGCGCCGCCGAGATGGAGGGCTACCTCCGCCGATTCCATTACCGCTTCGGCCCCGAGGACTTGCAGGGCCTGGAGCGCTTCGCCGAGCTCCTGGCCGAGCACAACCTACTCGCCGCCGACTGACCGTTTCCCGCAACCGCCCGCCCCGGCAGACGTATTCTGAGCCGCGAGGCGACCACGCAAAGCGGCTTTGAGTGTTCGCGGTCGTCAGCCGGCCGCAGGCGAGTTCGAGAAGACGGCTTTGAATGCCCCCTCGCCCCGCGTGACCCGCAGGTGAGTGCAGAAGAGGAAGTCGGAATAGAAGAGAAGCGTACGCACGAGCAGCGCGACTTGCAGTAAGAAAGGAGCACCGAGCAACATGCCCACCATGCACGAGATCGAGTACGAGATCCTCGGCGACGACATGCAGTTCGTGAAGATCGAACTCGATCCTTCCGAGGCCGTCGTCGGCGAAGCCGGCGCCATGATGTATCTCGAGGACGGCATCGCGCTGCAGACCATCTTCGGTGACGGTTCGCAGCAGCAGGGCGGTTTCATGACCGCGCTGCTCGGCGCCGGCAAGCGCCTGTTGACCGGCGAGTCGCTGTTCATGACCGTGTTCCAGAACCAGGGCCAGGGGAAGAAGAAGGCCGCGTTCGCCGCGCCCTACCCCGGAAAGATCGTGGCGCTGCACCTGAAGGAGCTCGGCGGCCAGCTGCTCGCGCAGAAGGACTCGTTCCTGGTCGCCGCCAAGGGCGTGTCGCTAGGCATCGCGTTCACGCGCCGCTTCGGCGCCGGTCTGTTCGGCGGCGAGGGCTTCATCCTGCAGAAGCTCGATGGCGACGGCTGGTGCTTCCTGCATGCCGGCGGGACGCTCGAGGAGCGCGTGTTGGCACCCGGCGAGACGCTGCGCGTGGACACAGGCTGCATCGTGGCCATGCAGCCCACGATCGACTACGACATCCAACTGGCTGGCGGCGTGAAGACCATGCTGTTCGGAGGCGAGGGCTTGTTCTTCGCGGTGCTGAGCGGCCCGGGCAGGGTGTGGCTGCAGTCGCTGCCGTTCTCGCGCCTGGCGAGCCGTATCTTCGCCGCGGCGCCGCAGACCGGCCGCGGTGGCCGCGAGCAGGGCTCCATCCTCGGCGGGCTCGGGAACCTGCTGGACGGCGACGGACGGTGACGCGGCCGCCCGATCGGGCGGTGACGACGAAACGCGCGTGGGCCCGCTCCAAAGTCGGGGCGGGCCCGCGCGTTTCTCCCGGGTGAGCCGCCCCGGCGCGATGGTCCGAGCCCAGGACCAAGCCGGGACGCGGCCCGCATCCTGCACGGCCCTGCGTCTCAAGTTTCATCCCACGACAAATCCGCGCCGGGGCAATCGCCCCGAAGCATGTCGTGATGCACGACAGTCACGCGTTTCGGACCGCGTCAAGCCCTTCCAAGTGCTTGGCAGGTTTCATGCAGATGCCATCAGGGGCAGTTCCCCGGGCGGCGACGCTCGGGGCCGCCCGAAGCACACCCGTTCGCATCTCGGTGGTTCAGTCGGAAATCCGAGCTGCCGATAGCGAAAGGGTGGCCCGTTCACGGCTTCCGGACTCGACGTGTCCCCGAGAGGACTCCCTGATGGATCCCAACCGCTGCTCCTCGCGAGGGTTCTCGCTCGTGGAGCTCATGATCGTCCTGATCATCTTCGGGATGCTCGTGGGGATGGGGATCCCGTCGTACCAGAAGTACGCGGCGAGCCAGAAGTTGCGCGGCACGGCCGAGAACCTGGTGCAGACGGTCCAACTCCAGCGATCGCGCGCCATGACCACCGGCCAGAGCGTGATCCTCAACTTCAACACCGGTACACCGCCAGGCTGGACGTGCATCAGCCAGGGCCGCTCCAACCACACCAGCCTTCCCAACGGCGTCCAGTACGCCTCGGCGAGCCCCGCCTCCCTCGTGCTCACGCGCGACGGGCGGGTGAACACCTCAGGCCTCGTCGTGCTCATGAACCAGGTCGGAGGCGCAGACACCGTGAGCGTCCAGCTCTCGGGTCTCGCCCTGATCCGCTAGGAGATCCGCTTGCGAACCCGCACCCCCGCTCCCGCGCCAGAACGCGGGATGTCCCTGGTCGAGCTGCTCATCGCGCTCGTGGTGCTGGCGTTCGGCATTCTCGCCGTGGGGCGCATCTTTCCCGCCGGCGCGAGGTCGCAGGTGCAGGACCGCCTCCTGATCGGCGCGAACTACTACGCGCAGGAGACGCTCGAGCAGGTGACCGGACGGAACTGGGCGGACCCAATGCTCATGGACGGACGACATCCGGCGGGTGCTGCCATGGACACGCTCGGAAACGGTCACTGGCTGCGCTTCTACCAGGTGACCACGATGACCGGAACTCTCGACAACCTGAAGAAGGTGGACGTGACGGTCAGCTACCAGGGCGCCAGCCAGGCGTCCCGGTCGGTGACGGCAACCACCTACGTGAGGCGGTGAATCCGATGCTTGCCCTTCCTCGCTCCATCCGTTCACAACGGCCGCGTTCGGCGGGCTTCACGCTCATCGAACTGATGGTCACGCTGGTCATCTTCGCGCTGGTCGCGGTGACGGTGACCCTCGTCCTCCAGAACTCGGCGAAGAGCAAGCAGCGCACGACGGGCCGCATCGAGAGCGAGCAGTTCGCCCGCGCGGCGCTCGATCTCATGTCGCGTGACATCCGCACGGCAGGCTACGGAGCCGACACCGACTACTCGCCACAGCAGCCGGCCATCGCGTATGTGGATTCGCTCGAGATCATCATGTCCCAGAACCAGCTGCCGTTCCCGGACAACGCGACGGGACCACACGCGCCGCTGGCGTACGACCCGGCCGACTCGCCGCGCCCGAAGCCGCTGGACGGCACGGTCTACGCGCCGCCGATCCGCTATCGCACCGGCGCCGAACTCATCCGCTACACGCTCGACGTGAACAACGACGGCGCCGTGGACGCGAGCGACATCTCCGCGCCGCAGGGCGCGGACGCAGCCGCCACGCCGAACCCGAACGACTACGTGCTCGTGCGCCAGGTGTACGGCGACTCCACGAACGACGTGGCCAATGACAACGGCGGCACCACCGAGCGCGTGGCGCTCGTCCGCAAGCCCGGCGACACCGGTGTGCCGGCGCTGTTCACCGTGTACTTCCGCGGTCTGTCCACGCCGTGGGACTGGAGCAATGGCCCAGTGCCGCAGAACCGGCTTCAGGACATCCAGCGCGTGGAGCTCCGCGTGACCGCCGCCGCGTCGCGGCCCGACGCGAAGGGCCAGTATCCGCAGACCACGCTCAAGAGCGACGTGAACGCGGCCCGCAGCGTGCCGGACTTTGGTCCGTCGACGTACGTCGTCTCGGGCTACGTGTTCGATGACGCCAATACGAACGGCACCATGAACGGCGGCGAGGTCGGCATTCTGAATGCCACCGTCCGACTGGGCAACTATGTCGCGTACACGAACTCGGGGGGCTACTACCAGCTCCGCGCGCCGTCCGGCAACTACGTGCTCAAGCACACGCCGGCGATGGGCTTTGGCTCGTATATGGCGCCAGACACGTTCAACGTGACGATCGCGAACGCCGCCTACTCGAAGGACTTCGCGGACACCGCACGCAGCGGCGGGTATGTCACCGTCCGCGCGTGGCACGATGAGAACGCGAATGCAAGCTGGGACGTCACCGAGACGCCGATTCAGGGTGTCCGCATCAACATCAGTCCCGGCACTCCCGAAGCGACGAGCGGCGTCACCGACGCCGTGGGTCGCGTCGCGCTGTTCACCGGCGTCGGTGGCTTCACCGTGACCTGCGTCAACCCCGACACGCTCGGCGTGACGAATACGAACCCCTACGCCGGCAGCATGTCGAACGGCGGCAGCGACTCGACGGCGTTCGGCCTCGTGCACCAGATCACCGGCAAGATCTCGGGCAAGGTGTACGTGGATGCCAACCGAAACGGCACGTGGGAGACCGGCGAACCCGGTATCGCGAACGTCTGGGTGGGCGCGACGAAGGACGGTGGCACCACTGTCGCGGGCTACGCGATGTCGGATGCCTCGGGCGACTATGCGATCACGGCGCCGGTGAACGACCCGCCGCACGTGAACGCGTACTCCGTCTACACCGTGCCGCCGGCAGGCTACTTCCCGACCAGCGGGACGTCGCTGGGCGGACTGTGGCTGGCTTCGACGCCGCAGATCACGGGTATCAACTTCGGTATGGCGAACTTCCAGATCATCCGGCTCACGGCGAACCGCGTGCTCTCGCTGACCGCGGCGGACGTCATCGAGGCGGACTGGAACGGCAAGAAGACGAACGAGGCCCGCCACGACCAGGACCTGCTGCTGGGCGCCGACGCTGGCGCCACGGACAACGTCTCGGTGTGGTTCAACCGCTACGCCAGCTCGCCGCTGTTCAATGCCACGCCGACGAACCCGGACGGCTACACGCGCCTGGCGCCGAACTCCGTCATGGCGATGGCGGTGGACACGCTCGACCAGAACGACAACCCGCTGCGCCCGGATCTCGTCACCGGAACGAAATACTCACCATCGGGCAACTTCTACGTGTGGTTCACGCAGGGCTCGAGCAACAACGAGGGCTACCTGCCGACCACGTACAGCACCGGCGGCAACTACACCACCGCCGACGCCGGCGACGTACAGTCGGTGGTCACGCTCGACGTGGGTGGCGGCGCCATGCCGGACATCATCGTCGGCACCAAGTCTCCCGTCGCGGGGCAGGGATCGTTCGAGGTGTGGCTCAACAACGACGCGGCGGCGCCGGCGACGCCGACGTTCACCCGGGACGAGAAGTTCAACTCCATCTCGACGCTCATCATGGGCGAAGTGAACAGCATGACGCTCGCCGACATGGACAACGACGGCGACAAGGACCTGCTCGTGGCCACACGCACGAGCGACTACAACGGCCAGATGGTGGTCTACGAGAACCGCGGCCGCACCGCGGGCAACCGGTTCGCCTACCGCTACGCGGTGACGTTCGGCGGGCTCACGCCGACGTCCGTGGTCTGCCTGGACGCCGACGGGGACGGTTGGAAGGACATCTTCGTGGGCACCCAGCGCAACACGTCGCAGGGTCGTATCTACCAGTTCCGCAATACCGGCGCGGTGACGCCCTACTCGTTCGCCATCGTGCGCGGTGTCGACGCGCCCGGCATCGTCCTGAGCATGGTGGCCGCGGACCTGGGCGGCTTGGCGAATCGCACGGACCTCGCGGTGGGCTTCCGCACTTCCACCGCGGGCTACGGCGGTGGAGTCTGCATCTTCTACATGGACTTGGGGCTCATCCCGTTCCTGAGTGTCGATCCGTCGCAGGGCACGGTCGTGAACATGGTCCCAGCCCTGGCGAGTGCCAACTTCAACTACGGCCTCAACACGACGGCACCGCCTTCGCCCTATCTCTCCGACCTCGCGGCCGGCGTGAAGGCGAGTGCGACGACCGGCGCCCTCGTTGTCTTCATCCGCTGATCGGACGGCGAACATGAACGCGACTCGGCATCACCGCAACGAACGGGGCATCGCACTCGTGATGGCCCTGCTCATCCTGCTCGTCATGTCCCTGCTCGGACTCGTCCTCATGGCTGGGGCGAGCATGAACCGTGGGCTCGCAGGCAACGATCAGCGCATGCGGCAGTCGCTGAACCTGGCGGAGGCGGGTGTGGGCGAAGCCATTGCCCGCATCAAGAACCAGGAGACGCTCATGGACCCGACCGACCCGGACGACGTCTGCCAGGTGTTCAACACCATCGCCGGTAGCGTACCCGCGCTCGGCGCGGACTCGATCGGACTCGCCACGGGTCAGCCAGTGGGCCAATACTTGAACTACACCAGCGCGACACGCGGACCGGACGTGCTCACGATCAGCTGGAAGAAAGATCCCACGGGCACGGCGGTGATGCGGTACGACCCGACGAAGAACCCGACCATGAACGCTCTGACCGGCTCGCCGGTCTACGTCGTGAGCTCCACGGGCCGCGTGGGCTCGGCGCGCCGCAGCCTGGTCAGCGAGGTGATCGCCAAGCCGTTCATCGTGAACGTGAAGGGCGCCCTGACCGCGGACGTCCCCATCGAGTTCGTGGGTAACGCCTACATCTGCGGCTACAACCACGATGGCGACACGCCCTACGACGACGGCGAGGACGGGCGCGGCGTCATGCCTGGCGACGCCAGCCATTGCATCGACAACGAGGTCGGCGGAATGAACCTGCCCGGTGCGTGGAGCACCGGCGCCGTGACCGGTGCCGGCGCCTCGGGCGCGTCAGGCAGCCCGGCCGGCTTCTCCGCGGGCCAGACCGGGTTCTACGCCGGGCCGTGGGAGGCGTTCACCATGTCGCAGTCCGAGTTCTACTCCTGGCTCGGCGCACCCCGGAACACGCCACCCTCGACCTGGAACGGCCTCACCTATTGGGACAACAACACGACGACACGAGATCAGTCAGCCTCGCTGGCCCTGCACAGCGTGGACGGCGAGGGCTTCCTCTATGTGGACGGGGATCTGCACGTGAACGCCGGCTTCCATTACAAGGGACTGGTCTTCGTGGAAGGCGACTTCGACATCAACGGCCAAGCGTGGATCCTGGGCGGCGTCATCGTGACCGGCAAGACCAAGGTCAAGGGGAACGGTGGCATGACGATTCTCTACTCCAAAGCAGCGATCGAACAGGCGCTCGCGAAGTACGGCGGTCAGTACGTGACCCTGTCCTGGCGCGAGCAATAGCCGCCTCGCCGCACCGACTTGGTTCATGCGCCCGTCACGCTCCCGGTGACGGGCGCTTCGCTTTGGAGGCGCCACGTGCGCGGTGTATCCTCGGTCGCCGCCGCAGCCATGAGAGCCGCCTTGCCAAGCGACCGCGCGTCCGTCACGAGGAGTCCACCCCCGTGTTGAACCGAATCGAAGACCGAGTGACGCGCGGTGAGCGCCTGAACCACGACGAGGGCGTGTATCTGCTCACGGAGGCTCCGCTCATCGAGCTGGGCGCGCTCGCGAACGAGGCCCGCGCCCGGCGCACGGATCCGCGCATCGTCACCTACGTCATCGACACGAATCCCAACTACACGAACTGGTGCACGGTGGATTGCCACTTCTGTGCGTTCTACCGCAACCCTAAGAAGCCGGCCGCGGATGGCTATACGCACGACGTGGAAGGCGTCATGGCCATGATGGAGAACGCGCGCGGGCTCGGCGCCACCACGGTGCTGCTGCAGGGCGGCCTGAATCCCGAGATCCCGTGGAAGTTCTACACCGACATCGTGCGCGAGGCGCGCCGGCGTTATCCGGAGATCACGCCGCACTTCTTCTCGGCGCCCGAGATCCACCAGATGGCCGAGGTGAGCGGGCTGTCGCTGCGTGGCGTGCTCGAAGCGCTCCATGAGGCCGGCCAGCGCACGCTGCCGGGCGGCGGCGCGGAGATCCTCGCGACGCGTGTGCGCAAACGCATCTCGGTCAAGAAAGGCGGGCCGGAGGCGTGGCTCGACGTGCACGCCCAGGCGCATGCCGTCGGCATGCGCTCCACCGCCACCATGATGTACGGCCACGTCGAGACGCCGGACGAAGTCGTGGAGCACTTCGACCACATCCGCGCGCTCCAGGACGAGACCGGGGGCTTCACCGCGTTCGTGCCGTGGAGCTACAAGCGCGGCAACACGCCGATGGAGTCGAAGGTGCCGTTCATCGCCGGCGCGAGCCAGTACTTCCGCATTTTGGCCGCGAGCCGTCTCTACCTCGACAACTTCCAGCACATCCAGGCGTCATGGTTCAGCGAGGGCAAGAAGACCGGCCAGATGAGCCTGCACTTCGGCGCCGACGACTTCGGCGGTACGTTGTTCGAGGAGAACGTCCATCTCGCCACCGGGCACGTGAACAAGACCACCGTCGCCGAGATCGAGACGCTGATTCGCGAATCCGGCTTCACGCCGGCTCAGCGCACGACGCTCTACGAGATCCTGCGCGTGGGCGAGGGCCCCGAGGCGCTCGCCCATCTGTCGGACGAGGTGCCGCTGTTCATCGAGAGCCTGCGCGAGCTGCCAGCGGAGTACCCCGTGGAGCTCGAGGGCGAGGATCCGGGCGACACGCTGATCATGCCTCGCTGATCCTCCCTGTGGCCGGGTGAACCGCCCCTCGCCTGGGGCGGCCCGCCCACCGGCTCACGGTTCGAAGACCCGCCAGTCGCCGATTGGCGTGGATTCCGCGCCGCCCGCGTGTGGTCCGCCGCGTGCATCGGGGAATGAGGAGCCGGATGGACCCGGCATCCGCACAAGGTCCCCCGGCACCTCCCCGGGGCTCCCCTCGAGGTGGCCTCCCTGTCTCCCCGCGACCTGCCTGCGCGCCTCCCGCGCGCCCTCCGGTGGCTCGCCGCGCTGTCGCTCGCGGCGTGGCCCGGACCCGCGCGCGCCGCCGTGCCCTCGAGCGATTGCGATCCGCCGCACGCTCGTGTCCTCCTGGTCTCGCTGGCGGACGCCACCGATCACACCTGGGAGGCGTGGACCGGGGCCTCGCCCGCGACACTCGTCACCCGGCTGCTCGCCGACTCGTTGCGCGCGACGCGAGGCCGCGACGTGTTCGTGATCCCGGCCGCGGATCCGACGGCTCGCCGCGCGGAGGATGACGCGCCCGCACTCGCGTCGGCCCGTCGCGTGGACGCCGAGATCGTCATGACTGGTACGGTCACCGAGTTCGTCCACGAGGACCGCCGCGAGGGCGGAAAGCTCTGGCGCTGGGGCGTGGGGGCACCCGATTCGCGATCGCGCGCCCGGGTGCGTGTGACGCTGCGCGTGCTGGACGCCATCGATGGCTCGGTGATCATCGAGACGAGCGCGTCGCGCGATCGCACCGGGCGTGGCACCGCGACGGTGTCTCGCCCCGACCGATCGCTCGTTGCCGCCATGCCCGAAACCCTGCTCGGCGAAGCGCTCGGCGAGACGCTCTCGGACCTCGCGCACACGATCCGCGCGAGGCTCCAGGAGCGCTGGCAGGCGCGCGTCGAGACGGTGGTGGGGGAGCTGTGTTCGCTCGACGTCGGCACCGCGCGCGGTCACTTCACCGGGCAGCGCCTCGAGGTATGGCGCGCCGGGATCGAGACCTACGACGAAGACCTCGTGCGGCTCGGGGAGGAGGTACGTGTCGGGGTGCTCGTGGTCACCGCTCTCGACCGCCCGAACCATGTGCGCGCGAGGCTCGCCGAAGGCGAGGCGCGACCCGGCGACCGCGTGCGGGCCTGCTCATCCGGCCCCGCCCCGGCGCTGTCGCTTCGCCGCTGACGTGCGTCAGCGCACGCGCAACCGGTAGAACCAGAGGAGCGGCCGCTCGCTCGAGACCGCGGGGGCCAGCGCGAAGCGCAGGTCGTATTCGCCGGCTTCGAGTCGTCCCACGGGACGCATGCGGAACGCGTCACCGAGCGCGTAGAACCGGATCTGGCGCGTTGCCAGCTCGCGACCGTCCCGAAGCAGCGTGAGCGTGAGCGCGCGCGTGCCGTCCTCGGGGCTCGGTGGCCGGAGCGCGGGCGGCACCACGAACACCACGCCCGAGACCGACGTCACCGCACCGAGGTCGAGCACCCTCACCGGGCTCCCGCGGAAGCCGGGCTCGGGAAGCATGACCGCGCCGGTGGCGAGAGAATCCAGCGCCAGTTCAAACGTCACGGCCGGTTCGCTCCGTGGCCTCGCGCCACCCATGGTGGCCGACGTGCCGGCGTCGCGCGAGCCGCCCGGCGACGGGCCCGGCTGCGTGGCGAGCATCCACGCCACGACACCGGCCGCAGCGCCCGAGAGACCGAGCGCCCACACCCAGACGGTGCGAACGCGGCTCGCACGCACCGTGCGCACGACACGGGCTGCCGGCTCGTCGGGCAACTCGGGCGCATGCCCTGCGAACTCGAGGCTCGCGCGGCATGCGGCACAGCGGTCGAGATGCGCGGCCACCATCTCGCGCTCGATCCCCGCCAGCGCGTGCGCCGCGCGCGGCCACGTCGCCACCAGCGACGCTGGAAGGTGGCCGACGTCCGCGGCCGCCACGGGCCGGAGCGAGGCGAGGCTCGCACGGCACTGGACGCAATCGCGCAGATGCTCCTCGAGCGCGAGAGTCTCGTCCTCGGACAGGATGCCGATGCTGAAGCCCCGGAGCCGGGCGCGGGCCCAATCCCACAGCGCGCCCTGCTCGGTCCGTGCCCACTCGCGCACCTGCTCCATGCAGCGCGACCACCGCTTGATGACGGTGTTGTGTCGGAGCCCAAGGCGTTCGGCCACCGCGGACCAGCTCTGTTCCGAGAAGAATTCGTTCGCCAGCTCGTAGCAGGGCACGTCGTGTCCCTCGAAGTACTCCAGCACCACGAAGCGGAAGAGTTCGAGCGCGTCCGCCGGCACCTCGTGCGTCGGATCGGCCGCCGGCCAGTCGAGCGATGTGTCTGGATCGGGGAGAGGATCCAGACGGCCGGCGGGTCCCCGCATGCGTCGCACGTGATCCACGGTCACGCGATGCACGAGCGTCGTGGCGAGCGCTTCGGGGTTCGCGAGCGTCTCGCGCTGGGACAGGCGGAACAACGTGACCATCACCTCCTGCGCCAGGTCCTCGACCGTTTCGGCGGGCGCGAATCGAAGCCGGCCGCGAACTCGCCGCAGCACGTACGAACGCAGCGACTGCCAATCGGGGGTGGACGGGGAGGGGGCAGCGTCGGGCGGAGCCAGGGCGGACCTCCAGGACGTGCGGCGGCGGCGCCCAATCGGCGCCGGACACATGCCGTTGGTCCCGGAGACTAGCAATCCCGACGACTCGCCGCGATGCCGGGGCATGCGATGGGCCGGTCGCCAGAGACGAGGTGGGGCCGACGTGCCTTTCCCGGTCGCGCTCAGTCGCCACGGATATACCCCTTTTCGATGGTGTGGAACGAGGTGCGGGGTGGGCCGGTTGAGAGAGCCTTCTCCAGCGAAATCACCCGCGGGACTCAGTGGGTTCGTCGTGCCAGGCCCCGGGGTGTGACCCACCGTGGCCGCCGCGGCGGGGGGCAGGAATGAGCCGGTCCCGGGTCTCCCCGGGGCCGGCTCGAGTGGGGGCCTTCCTTGGGATGGCGGGGGGTCGGCGCCGGATCAGCGGTCCTCGCCGCCGGCGCGCAGCGTGTCCGAGGCCGTCGCGATGCCGTCGCCCTGCTCACCGCCGGTCGGCGGGAGCTTGGGATCGTCGTCGCGTGGCCGCGCCTGGCGTTCGGTTCGGATGCAGTCGCGCCAATAGGGAACGGCGCGGTCCCGCGCCGAAGCCGTGAGCTCCACGTTGGGGCCGGTGAGGCGTTCGATGGCGCAGCCGGAGAGCGAGACGAGCGCGAGGAGCGCGATCGCGAAACGCAGGGTCATGCGCAGCATGGCGGGCCTCCTTTCGGACCTTTCCGGCCCGGTTCCCGTCTGAATCAGGGACGCTGGGCCGCTTCACGATCGGTTCGTCGTTGCCGGCGTTCCGGTGTGACAGAGCCGGGCCGGGGGCTTCAGCGAACGGCGGAAGCAAGTGACGCCGAGCGCGGCCCCAACTCGAGCCACACCACGTCGAAACCGTCCCCGGTTCGGAAGCGCCGCTCGCGCACGACGTGGAGCGCCTCGATCGTCGCCGCGGTGCCGGGGCGCTCGACCGACTCCTGCCAGTAGGGCCAGGCCCGCTCGGCGCCCCGGAAAACGAGCAGGATGTGCCGGAAATCGTGGCGGCGCCGGCACGCCGAGACGTCGGCGGGAGAGTGCGCGAGGTGGATCACCGGGTGGTTCGTCTGCCAGGCCAGCGCCGGCCCGAGGTTGCTCATCACCGGTTCTCCAGGGCTCAGCGTGGTATTGAGCGCAATGGAGAGCGCCGTGAGCGTGCGGCTCGAGGGCACACCGCGCTCGAGCGACGTGGCACGCGCCTCGCCGTGAGCGAGCACGCTCAGCCACGCGCCCCACGCGAGCGCCACCACCGCCGCGGCCACGGCGAGCGACCGACGCACCCGCTCCGAGGCCCCCGGCAGCCGCCCGATGAGCGACCACAGCGCGAGCAGTCCAGCGGCCTCGGCGAGCAGGCGCGTGGGGAAGACGTAGCGAAGCCACGGGATGCTCAGACATGCCGCGGCGAGGTTCATGGCGAGTCCGGCGAGTGCGACAAGTCCGGCCGCGGCGAGTGTTCGTCGCGGTCGGGTGAAGAGCCACGCCACGAGCGCACCGAACCAGAGCCCGCGCGGGCCCTCGAGCAGCGAGGGACCGAGGCGCGCCAGATTCCCGCGCAGCTTGTCCGCGAGCAGGCGCACGGCCTCGCCACCTCGTGGCAGCTCGGGAAGCTCCGCGCTATGGAAGAGCTGGAACCAGCTGCGGCCTTCCACCTGGTCCCACACCACGAAGCGCGTGAGATCCCATGCGGGCGAACCGAACGCACGCCACTTGTAGACCCACCACGGCGCCATCGGCAACGCGTAGCCCGCAAGCACCAGGGCGACCACCCTCGCGCGCCGGTCCGCGGGCGCCGCCCACGCCGCGGTGAGCGCGAACAACGGGGCGAGCCACAGCATGTTCGCGCGAAAAAGTCCGCCCACGCCCAGCAGCAGGCCGAACACGAGCGGGACCTCCGCTCCGGCGCCGCGGGCGAGGCCGAACAGCGCGCCCATGAGCAGCACCGTGAACGGCAGCTCGGTGAGCCCGCTCACCGCAAAGTGCTGCGCCTCGGGATCCAGCACCACCATGAGCCCGAGCGTCAGCGGGGCGCCGAAGCGGACCCAGCGCGGAGCCTCGGGCGCGTAACGGATGAGCAGGTGGCGCATGCCGAGCACCGCCCCGGCGGCGAGCATGAGGAAACTCACGAACGCGGGAATCAACGTGAGCCAGGCGCGTGGGTCGGATCCGACGTTCGCGCCGCGCATCGGCACCAGCTTGAAGATGAACGCTTCGGCCAGCACGAGCCCCGGTTGGAGCGCGGAGAGCGGCCACGGCGGCGAAGGGTGCGACGCGAGGTCCACGGGTAGCGCGAACGGCGTCGCGAGCCGGCCGTGCCAGGCGAACTCCCGCGCCGCGAGCGCGTACTGGGCACTATCGTAGGACAGGATCGGCGACCGGCCGCCCAGGTCCCACGCGAGCGCGTGCGCGTACCAGAGCGCGGCGCCGGCGAACATCACCAGCACGAGCGGCGCCAGGTGATCGGCCGACGTCCGTGTCGTCGTCATGGCGCGCGACACTACGGGCGAGCGGCCGCGGTCTCAAACCCGAGGCGATTCCCCGTCGCGCGCGGAGGCGCGCGAACCCCGCCGCGCCCGTGAGCTCGAGGCGTGCGCCCGGCCCGCGCGTACTTGCGCCGCCCCAGCACCTCCGCGCAGAGTCCCCCGGCTCCAAGTTCCGACCGTCCGCCCTGGAGGCTCCCCCATGTCCGCCCGCTTCCGCCGTGCCGCCCCGCTCGTGCTCACACTGCTCCTTGTCGGCGCGGTCGTCGCGCCCACGTCCCGGGCCACGGAGACGGCGGACGCGCGCCTGCCGCGCGAGCTGGTGCCGCGGTTCCAGAGCGTGCGGCTCAAGCTGGACCCAGACAAGCGCAGCTACACGGGGAGCGTGCACCTCGAACTGCAGATCGCGCGCGCCACGGACAGCGTGTGCTTTCACGCCGAGGGGCAGCGGCTCACGCGCGTGACACTGCTCCAGGGGCGCGACACCGTGGCGGTGAAGCGCGCGAGCGGCGAGCACGGATTCCAGACCTTGGCGACCTCGCGGCGCCTGGGCCCCGGCACGGCCACGCTCGACATCGAGTTCACGCACCTCTTTGGCACGCGAGCCGTCGGGCTCTACCGCGCCGTTCGTGAGGAGCGAGGCTACCTGTTCACGCAGTTCGAATCGGACGACGCTCGCGAAGCGTTTCCGTGCTGGGACGAACCCGGGTTCAAGTTCCCTTGGCAGCTCGTGCTCGAGGTGCCCGCAGCACAGGAAGCGCTCACGAACACGCCGGTCGAGAGCGTCCGCGAGCACGACGGCTGGAAGACGATAACGTACAAGCGCACGCCGCCGCTCCCGAGCTACCTGCTGGCGATCGCGGTCGGGCCGTTCGAGTACACGCCGGTGGCCGGCACGAGCGTGCCGACGCGCATCGTCACCTGCCTGGGTCAGAAGCACCTCGCGGGCTACACAGCGGAGGTCACGCCGCTCCTGCTAGGCGCGCTCGAGCGCTGGTTCGGAAGCCCGTATCCGTTCGAGAAGCTCGACCTGGTCGCGGTGCCCGAGTTCGCCTATGGCGCCATGGAGAACCCCGGCCTCATCACGTTCCGCGACGATCTGCTGCTCCTGGACCATGCGAGCGCCAGCTCCTCCCAGCGCCGGTCGTGCGCGAGCGTCGCGGCCCACGAGATGGCACACATGTGGTTCGGCGACCTGGTGACGATGGCGTGGTGGGACGACCTGTGGCTGAACGAGTCGTTCGCGGACTGGATGGCGGAGAAGATCACCGACGAGGTGTTCCCGAAGATGAAGTCGGGGTTGCATGAGCTGCAGGGCGTCCAGAACGTGAAGAACGGCGACACGCAGCCGTCCACCACCGCGATCCGCGGCCGCACGACCAGCTCCGCCGCAGGCCTCCAGAACGTCGGGCTCGTCTACGCCAAGGGCAGTGCCGTGCTGGCCATGTTCGAGCACTACCTGGGCGCCGAGACGTTCCAGAAGGGCGTGCGCGCCTACCTCAAGCGCCACGCGTGGGGGAACGCCACCGCGAGCGACCTGTGGCGCGCGCTCGACCAGTCGAGCGGCTCCAACGTGTCGGAGGCGATGAGCACGTTCCTGGACCAGCCCGGCGTGCCGCTGCTGCGCGTGGTGCCTGCCGCGGGCGGCGTGCGCGTCACGCAGTCGCGCGCCACGCCGTTCGGCGTGTCGCAGGACGCGATGCGCTGGCAGGTGCCGGTGACGCTCAAGTGGTCGGACGGGAAGGTGATCCGCACGCAGCGCCTGCTGCTGCGCGACGAGAGCGCCGTGGTCAAGCTGCCCGGACGTCCGGCGTGGGTGATGCCGAACGCGGGCGGGCACGGTTACTACGCCTGGAGTATCCCCGAGGAGTGGATGGCGGCGCTCGCCGAGCACGCCGACGCCGCGCTCACGCCGGACGAGCGCGTCGCGTTCCTCGGCAATCTCGCGCTGCTCATGACGGCGGGCGAGGTGCATGGTGACACCTACCTGGCGTCGCTCGCGCACTTTGGGAGCGACGACGAGCCGGAGGTCATCTCGAGCGCGATGGAGAGCTTGAACGGTGTGCGCGCCGCGTTCGTGCCCGACAGCCTCGCCGACCTGTTCGCGGTGTACGTGCGGCGCACGCTGTCGCCGGCGCTCGACCGTGTCGGCTACGAGCGCAAGAGCGGCGAGGACGAGGTCATCGCGAGCACGCGCGGTGAACTGTTGCGCTGGCTTGCGAACCGCGGGCGCGACGAGAAGGTGATGGCGTTCGCCCGCGACGCGGCGATGCGCTATCTCGCCGACTCCAGCAGCGTGGACCCCGGAATCGCGGACGCGGCGCTCTCGCTCGCGGCGCGGAAGGGTGACGCGGCGCTGTTCGATACCTACCAGAAGCGCTTCGAGACCGCCGAGGTGCCGGCGATCCGCCGGCGATTCCTGTCGGCGCTCGGCGCTTTCGAGGACCGCGCGCTCGAGTCCCGCGCGCTCGATTACATGCTGTCCGACGCCGTGCGGCCCACCGACATGTTCCTGCTGCTGCGCGGATTCGGCAGCCGCGACGAGGCCGCCGGGCAGCGGCTGTTCGACTGGATGATCGCGCACTATGCGCAAGTTTCGGCGCGCATCCCGCCGCCGGCGCTGCGCTTCATGCCCATGCTCGGCAGCGGCTGCTCGGCGGAGCGGCTCGCGGCCACGAAGGCGTTCTTTGCGGACCCGCAGCGCGCCGCACCGGGCGTCGAGCAGACACTCGAGCGCGTGAGCGACTTCGTGAACACGTGCATCTCGCTGCGCACGCGCGACGGTGAGCGTGTAGCGCGCTACATGCGGGGTTTCGCGACGAACTGAGTCGCGGAACCCCGCATGACGCGTCGTTGAGCGGAGCGGCTGACCTCCGAAGCCTTAGGGCGTCGGCGGCGTGGGGCGCATCGCGCTCACGAGGCCGGGCGCTTCGAACAGGCCGGAGATCACGTAGCTGATGCCAAGCGCGAGGCCGCCGTCTCGCGTGAACGAGAACGGCGAGTGCCGCTGCTCCTCGAAGACCGCGAGCCGCAACGACCAGGCGTCCTCGAGGAAGTAGTTCAGTTCCCCCGTGAGGCTCACATCCCAGTCCCGGACGTTCCGTTCGAGGCCGTGACCCGGGGCGAACACGGAGTGGCCGAGCCGCAGCGAGGCCAGCCAGCGATCGGACACGATGAAGCCGGCGCTCGCCGTGGAACTCACAGTGAGGAACTCGCCCGCTTCGGACAGGAACGCGCTGGTCCACGCATCCACCTGCCAGCGCGGATCGAGAGGCCGGTGCAGTTCGGCGACGAGACCGGTGAACACCAGGTCGATTCGATCATCCACGGTCGTGGAGCGCGAGGATCCAGACGTGAATACCACCGTGCCCCCGTCGAGCACGCTCCGGGAGGTCGCATCCTTCTCGCTCGAGCGGCCCCGGCGGGTGTAGAGGAGCAGCGTCGGTCCCACGAACCAGCCGGTCTGGCGCAGGACTACGCTGGGGGTGGAGATCGGCTCCAGCAACCGGAACAAGTCGTAGGCATCGAGCGACCCAGGCGAAAGCGCGCCATCCTCGCGCAGCACGCGCTCCAGCTCCCGCCAGAAATGCTTCTCGGGGCGCTGGTGGGCGAACCCGACATCCGATTGCGTGCTGAACAGCGCCGCCAGCTTTTGGCGGGCGTCCGCTGAGAGCGGCCGGGTGAGCGCTCCTGTGCCAGTGAGCCGCGCCTCGAGCACTTGCACCTGGTGCACGGGTGTCGCGTCTCGCACTCGACCCACGCCCGTGCCCAGCCCCACCTGGCCCGAATACACGCGCTCGCCGCGAGCATACGATTCGGAGCTGCGGTCCTCGAGCGGTGGGTTGATCGCGATGCCGTCGGTTGCGACGAATGTCTGTCGCATGTCGAGAGCGTGATTCGTGGACGCGGTCAGCGCGATGGGCGTTCGCCAAGGATAGGCGCGCATTGACCCGGACAGACTGATGAATTCACGTACGCCCTCGGTCGTGACGTCGCTCCGGCCCGAGATGGGCGGGAGCGCGAGGTCGTAACCGCGCCAGCCCCGGTCGCCGGAGGCACTTGCTGCGAGCGTCCAAGTGTGAAGCAGCCGA